>JAHQWZ010000382.1 GCA_029856425.1 Candidatus Thorarchaeota archaeon | reverse complement strand
CTCCAATCAGCACACGATTTGTTGGAAGAGAGATACGACATGTGTTTCATATAGGCAAACCGTCTATCTGCATCACCAGCGTTCACTACATGGCTCAGATTATTGATGCATTTCCCGATGCATCTGAGCGCCCTCATCTGGTTGTGGTTGAGGGTTGGACAGATTTAGAGAACGAAATAAAATCATGGGGTGACTTTGTTGCTAATGCCTCTCATGAGCACCCAGCCCTTTCAGCAACCAGTCAAGACTTGAGTGTGCAGCTTTTCACAGGTGGCACTACAGGTCTACCAAAGGGAACCAACTTCACTCATCAGGCTCTTCTTGACGCCTGCACATTGATTCCTGACCATGGATTGAAGCTAATCGTTGATGGGGAAGTTCCAGAGTCAGCACTTCTACCAACAGACCATGAACTCAAGTTCCTTGTTCCTACACCGCTGTATCACCTCTCAGGTTTTATGCCGGCTATAATAATGGCCGCTATGAAGAGACCGGTTGTCTTTCCCAAATCATTAGGTTTTGAGCCTCAAGAAATCCTCGAGCTCATTGAACGCGAGAAAATCACAGCTTTATTCATGGTTCCGACCCAGTTCAGGATGCTCCTGGACTACCCAGAGTTGGACACTCACGATATGACTTCAGTAACGTTACTTTCCTCGGGAGGGTCCAAAATGCCTGCATATATGAAGAAGGAGATTCTGAACAGGTTCCCGAATACTGTGCTAGTCGATGGATACGGTCAGACAGAGAATATTGGCGCAGCTATCTACTCATTCCTCACGGTTGATGATATTCCAAAGATAACTGAGGGATATATTGGAAAGCCAATTAGCGGCGTGGAGATGAGGGTTGTCAACGAGTCTGGAGAGGATGTAAGCCCCGGTGAGATTGGTGAGGCGATATACCGAAGCCCATCTCTAATGAGAGGCTATCATGACGACGAAAGCATGACCAAAGATTCATTCGATGGAGCATGGTTCCGAACGGGGGACCTATTCAGAATTGACGAGGAGGGCAATTATTACTATGTGGAGCGAAGGAGCGAAGTAATCTTCTCTGGAGGAGAAAAGGTCTTCCCTGCAGAAGTGGAGGATCTACTATCTCAGCATCCAGACGTTGATTCCGCAGTTATTGTGGGTATTCCTGACCGAATATGGGGCGAAGTGGTTCGGGCTTTTGTTGTTCTCAAACCCGGATCAGAAATAACCGAGAATGACATTCTTGCTTGGTGTTCAGGAAAAATGGCATCGTACAAGAAGCCTAAAGAAGTGATTCTTCGAGATTCGCTGCCTATTGCTGAGGATGGGAAGATTCTGAGGTCCGCATTAAAGGAATTGGATTCTGAATGATCCGATGATAATCATCCTCATTGGAGCGAAAAAATGGTATTCTTTCTTGGCGTGCTGTGTCTAGACGCTTTTCCAATTCTCAGCAGATGTTTCAAAATGCTATGAATGAACATCCGTCTAAAGACATCCCCCGGACCAATTCCTTTCCTCTGCATTCTTGAAGAGAGCTCCGGCAGGGTTGCTGGGCCCTCTTCCAATATCTCAATGACTGCTTCCATCGCTGTTTCTAGAGTATCCAAGGATTCCTCAATAGAGCGCTGAATGCTGTCTTCGCCATGGATGACAGTTCCGTGACCTGGTATCATTGTTGATGGTGATAAATCTTGGACCCTTTTGAGAGCCAATCTCATTGCGTCAAAGTCTGATGAAGGCGCAGTTAGGATTGGTTTCATTCTATGGCGAGGGTCGATCAAATCCCCGGCAATCAATATCCCCAGCTCATCACTAAAGAAACCAGTGTGGCCAAAATGATGCCCTGGTAGAGCCACTGGATGAAAGCCTATATCATCTAGATGAGGAAAATGGCCAATCTTCCCAACATGCGTAAGTGATCGAGTGCGTCCCAAGGTTGCCCGCATAGCACCTCTGACAAACCATGATGGAGCAGTGAATAACTCACGAAAAGAAACAATCAACGAATTATGCTCTTTCTCTAGGAAGATCGGTGATTGCTTCATGACAAATGGAACCGCCTCCTCG
>JAHQWZ010000381.1 GCA_029856425.1 Candidatus Thorarchaeota archaeon | reverse complement strand
CACCATCCTTTGGGAACTTGCTTGACTTTCTTTTTGTAGAGCTCATTTTCAATGTCAAGATATACTTTCGATTCAATGTATATAAGTCAGCATCACGAAAAATCTCGACGGGATAATACTGTGAATCAATGTTTCCTGAAATTCCATTTGAAACCGGAGTATGACCAAAATGGCATCTAGTTGCCTACCAATTATACGTGAATACAACAAAGATGATGAAAAGGGATGGGTGCGCTGTCGCGTTCTTGCATTCCTTGACTCTGCCTATTATGATGATGTCTATAGAGAGAAGGAGCATTATGAATCACCATCTATTGAATTGGTGGCAGAGGCTGATGGGAAGGTAGTTGGACTAATAGACGTCGAATGCGAGAATGAACCACACACTATCTGTTCAAGCAATTCTGGTGTAGATGCAACACAGCTAGCTGGTATGATTTGGCACCTTGCAGTACATCCCGATTTCAGGCGTCAAGGCATTGCACGATTGCTTCTCCTTCGAGCTGTGGAAGACTCACGAAGACTGGGACTCTCTCGTTTGGAGGCTTGGACCCGCGATGATGATTGGGTGGAGAAGTGGTATCAATCGCAAGGTTTTCAGAGAGTTGAATCATACTACCACATCTACATAGACTCGAATGAAATCGCGCCGGAAGCAGTCAATGCTCTGATCCCACATATGAATCTAAAGTCTGCTTTTGCGCATTATTTAGGGGATGACACCTCAATTCTCAGCCAATTCAAACGCGTTTATCGTTGTAGCAGATACGATTTAGTCATAGAACCATGACCTCTTCTGTTCCTATTCTGGATTGTAGAATTCGAAGAGAGGTGATGGAATGGGCGAGATTTGGCATATTTGCCATCTTGGTTCTTATCTGAGTCTAGGCTTCATTAGTCATGCGTTTTGGGATATCCTAGTTCTCTGGATGGACAGCACGTTCTCTGTTGCCTCTCAACATTACTCTCCCTCAAACTGAACGCATCTTACTTTCTCTTTAAACCCGGCACCAAAACAACCGTTGCAGGATATACATCGAGCAGACTCCTGTTTGCCAATTCTTGCCTCTTCTGTCCAACGATGCAGGAGCGCTGGTTCACTAATCAATGGACGACTAAGCTGAATTACATCGAAAGCAGCTGTGGAGTTTCCATCTCCCGTTAGAAGCTTAACGACGGTTTCCGGAGACCGGATACCACCTACCAATCCAAATAAGAGGCCACTATCACGTGCAATCGAACGGATGGCCATTGCATCATTCAGGAAATACGCCTCATCTGCATCTTTCGGGTTCTGAAGTGGGTCGGGGCCGCTGAATATCACACAATATACTCCCGCATCGGCGAGTTTCTTCGTTAGCTCCCCTACGTCCTCAGGCGTGACGGTCTTCGAGCTTGAATCCACCTTTACTTGGATTGGAATATCCACAGCATTTCTGACAGCTCTAACAGCATCGACCATTGCTTTGCTACGCCCATCAGTTGTTTCTCCTGTATATGGGTCATTCGCTGGGCGCTTATTGTACATTGGGTCAAAGAACTGCCAAAGCCCATAATGATGAGCTCCATGAAGCTCAATCAGATCAAATCCTGCTTCAACTGCACGCCTCGCAGCATCTGCGTAGGCCTGAGTGACTCTCTCAACATGGTCCACTGTCATAGCCTTTACTCGAATAGCATCGCCCTTCGGTTGAGGGACTTCCATGTCGCTGGGCCCAAATACTACATCGTTTCCAGTCAATTTCGGATAGCTCTTGCTTCCACAATGGACCAATTGAGCTGCTGCCAAAGCACCCGTAGAATGAATTACCCCGGCCAGACGCTTCAGACCTTCAATGTCTTCAGGCTTTGAATTCGAAATCATACGCGGTATTGTCTGCCCTTCATACATCACATATTGAAAACCAGTTACTACGACACCTGCTCTGATTTTGCCGTATGTTTCGAATATCGTATCTCCACATATTCCATTTTCTTCTGCCTGACTCATCCAAGTAGCAGCCCGCATGATTCGGTTAGAGGCTACCATTCCATTGGGTAGTTCGAGT
>JAHQWZ010000380.1 GCA_029856425.1 Candidatus Thorarchaeota archaeon | reverse complement strand
AGATAATTGGTCTACTTGAGAGTCCATTAGACATAAAAGCTGATGAACAGGCTGAAATGGAACTAATACGTGCTGAATTAGGAACTAAGTTCTGTCGACAATGTGGATATTGTCAGCCTTGTCCCAATGGAGTCAATATCTCACTCATAATGATTGCGCCAATTATGTGGAAGCTCTGGCCTCATGAGAATCTTACCTCTAGTTGGTATAAGAATGCAATCGAGAGCGGGAATCAGTGTTTACAGTGTGGTGAATGTGAAGACAAATGTCCATATCAACTGCCTATCCGGGAAATGATAAGGGACAATTTGATCTTCTATGCAAACTTACTAATTGATATCAGTAGCTCTTAGAAAAATGATTCAAAAGGCGAGAGTGAGCTGTAATTGCCATATATTATGTACACTGCATAGTAATCCCAGAATTGGACATATAGCATTAAGGTGCTTTTGTTACAAAGAGGCACATGCATTACCAAAGGATAGCTTGGCCATTGTTCGGCTATGGGTGATTGTATGAATAAACAAACAACAAGTTCCGAAGAACGTTGGAGGCGATCTCCGAAACTACGTGATGATGTCTTCAATGTTATGCGAAAGGAAGATGGAGTGCTTAATCCCAGTTCAGTCATAGCAACAGTTGATGAAGATGGATCTCCGCACACCGCCCCATTTGGTAGTCTTCATGCAGTCACCCCAACAGCTATGCGTTTTGTTATTCATCGGTATCATGATACTCTAGCCAATGTACTAAGAGACGAACGTGTAATGGTATGTTTAGTATGTCCCCCTGATATTGCCATCAGTGTGAAGGGGCGAGCTAAGGTCATCGATAACCCTTGGAGAGTTGATGAAAGATATGCACTCACTGAGATCACCATTGATGAAGTGAAGAACGATATGCCCATCAGTATTGGAATTGATTCAGGTATCAACATATCAGCAACAGGACCATTTCAAGAGTGGTGGACGGCTTGTTGGAAGAAACTTCAGGAATCTGCTGATTAGTAGAATTCCTTCATGTAATCTGTGCATTGATTAAGCCCATATTTTCAACTAATCACTACTACTCGAGTTCCATATCGACTATAATCTTCTTATTTCCGAACTAACAAGCATCAGGAAGAAACACAAGCCAAGGGCACCTGCAAAGAGCTGGAATGGCAACACGATCGAAATGTTCTCCATGATGAAACCTGTAATTGCGATTGAGATTGGAGTCATTCCTTGAGCCAATGTCCCTCCAAAGCCAAAGACTGTACCTAGTCTTTTTTCAGGAACTCTCTGATGGATAACTGACATGAATGAGATGTTAATAAGAGGATAACAGAGGTTCCACAGGAATGCTACAATTATAGCTGTAACGAGAGTATTGGTAAGACTAAAGATAAACATACCAAATGATCCCCAGAGATAACCAAGCATCATCAGCTTGGCCCTGTTAGATTTGGGGCTTTTTTGACCAAGGGCAATACTAAGCAGAAGCGAACCTATCGCAATTGCTACTGTTATGAAACCATATCCCTCAGCACCTGTGCCAAGTACTTCTCGTGCAAACACTGGTAAGCCAATGGACATAGGACCAGCTCCAAATAGTATTTGAAATCCATACCAAGTTCCAATTAATATGGCTACACCATGGTCCTGCTTAATGGACTCTATCCCCTCTTTGAGATTCTGAAGAGCGGCTCGTGAGGAAACATCTTCATCATCTCGACGGGATCTTGCCCTTAGAAATATAAGAGAGAAAGAGGCGAAAACCATAGAAAATGTGGCCAATAGAAGTGTGCTCATGACCCCAAAAGATTCTATCATGAGACCTCCAATGAGGTATCCCAAGATATTAGCAGACCAAGAGCCTACGTCAACAAGTGAATTAGCTGCCATAAGCTGCTCTTCTCGCGCTAATTGAGGAATGATTGTACTTGCAGAGTTGAGAAAGAGTGTGAATGCAGATCCAAGGAGGAACACTATAACATAGATATGCCACATCTCAATTATGAAGAAATGATTTAGTAATGGAATGAGTATCATGAGAATTGCTCGAGATACAGCTGA
>JAHQWZ010000028.1 GCA_029856425.1 Candidatus Thorarchaeota archaeon | reverse complement strand
GTTAGGACAGGTAGTGAGAGCTGAGGCTTATATCATACTAGGCACGGCGCTCATTACTGCCAAGTCAATTGAAATCTTGTGAAAGATTAGATCCTATTCAGATTTGCTTTCGAGCATCTTCAGCTTCTGAAGAATCTCCTGCATTTCGGGGTCATCAGATGCCTCAAGCCTTGCAATCAAGTGACCCCGCATCGGGGGAGGAATATTTTCGGGATTCGAAAGTAGCTTCTTCAACATTTCAGGAGAGGGACTCATTCCTCCCCCTAGCAGACCGCCCTGTCCGCCCATCATGCCGTGAGGATTGCCACCCATTGCCATCATGGGCATTCCTTGAGGTGTTGTAGGCTTCTCCAGAGCCGCGGCGCCACCAACTTTTGCGACCTCTTCTTCAGCAACTTTGACTGTTTCCTCAGTTAGCTCCTCTAGACCCTGATGCGCATAATAGGTGTCATATAGTGCCTTGAAGGTGCCATTCAGTGCGAGAAGCTCTTCATGAGTGCCTTCTTCCACTATCTCACCATGATCGAAAACTATGATTCTCGATGCATTTGCGATGGTAGTCAATCGATGAGCTATGACAACTGTTGTTCTGTCAGAAAAGAGCATGGCTTGTGCATCTTGCACTAGGGACTCGCTGTACGCGTCTAGCCTGCTTGTTGCTTCATCAAGAATGAGTATCTTTGGATTGGCAAGCATTGTTCGAGCTATTGTAATAATCTGTCGTTGGCCTGCACTTAGATTCTTGCCGCTTTGAATAACTTGAGTTTGATATCCGTCTGCAAGTACATCAATAAACTCGTTAGCACCAAGAATCCTACACAACTTGATAATCTCCTCATCACTAGCATCAAGTTTTCCGTATCTGATATTCTCCATGATTGTGTCATCAAACAAGTATGGCTCTTGGGGAATAAGTGACATTGATCTATGAAGTGAATGAAGCTGGATATCACGAATATTCTGGTCGCCAATGAAAATAGCTCCTTCAGTAGGATCATAGAATCGATTCACAAGTGCGGCGATGGTTGTCTTCCCAGCCCCTGTATGCCCAACTATGGCTACAGTTTCACCGGGGTTGATAGAGAATTCAACATCCTTGAGAACAGGAGTATCCTTGACATACTCAAATGAAACATCTTTGAAGTAGATACCGTCATTCTCTGCGCGGAGTGGAGCCGCATTCAGAGCATCAGTGATTGCTGGTTTTGATTCCAAAACGTCCGTGACTCGATCCATAGCTGCAAGTGATGATTGAACTTGTGTAGCCATCATGCTTAGCCCCAGGAGGGGAAACATAATACCGCGTACGAGAGAGATGCCAAGAAATATGTCTCCAAGTGAAAGCAAAGGAAGTGCACCAACTGCTAGCGAACCAGCCATAAATAGCATGGCTGCAATTGCGAATTGACCTATGGCCATCATCAAGGGTTGCATTGAAGTCATCAGAATCATGAACCTGAAACCGTAGCGGTATGCCTTCTGATTCAATGAAAGCAATTGTTCAGCAAGTTCAGTCTCTCGGTTAAACGCTTTAGCAACATGAATTCCACTCAGATTCTCTGCGATTTGGCCAGAAACCTCTCCAGAAGCTCGTTGTGAAGCTAGCATGATTCTCTGTCCCACTGTGCCAAAAAGTCCCGCGATGAACAATATTCCTGGTACGACGATAAGAGATGTCAATGCGAGAAAAGGCGACATCAACCATAGCAGGATGAATGATGCTCCCAGAGTCAAAGCTTGGCTCGCAAAGTTAATCAGAACGTGGATTCCTGTACTTAGGCTCGTCGCATCACTTGTAACTCTGGAAGTAACATTCCCTGCCTGTTCTGCCTTATGGTAGGACAGATCAGCATTGACCAAATGCCTATAGACATCCTCTTGTACATTCTGAACCAGCCCGGCCTGCGCAATAGACATAATCCATGTATTCACACCACCCATTATCCAAGATACTATCGATAGTACCAGAAAAAGGACAGTTAGTGTTACCAGAGTATTGGAAGACTGTTCTAAATAGACAGAATCGATTCCTGCTCTAAGAACAAGGGGATTGATGACACCAACAATCGTCGCTACAAGAGAGAGTGCTGCTCCAATAATGACTATACGTTTGAATTTCCCAAGATAGTGGACCATTCTACCAAGTAGAACTCGAACTGGACGGCTCCTCTTCTCTTTCGTTCCCAGAAGTCCTCGAGGTCCTCCACGGCCTCGCATTGGTCCATGCATAACCATTATGCAGCACCTCCTCTCATGGAAATGGTAGCAAGTAGCTCCTGGGCACCAGGTAGTCTTTCAAATACGCGACGGTAATGTTCTGATTCCCTTAGCAATTCTTCGTGGGTCCCAGCAGCCACGAGATAACCCTTGTCCAAGATAATTACCATGTCTGATTCCATTAGCGTTCGCAGTCTTTGAGTGACTGTGATGCTGGTTCGTCCTCGCATTACTTCATCGAGGGCTTTCCTCATGAGGTATTCAGTCTGAGCATCAACTGCGCTTACTGAATCGTCAAGAAGAAGGATTTTAGGGTCCTGAACCATTGCACGGGCAATCGCAAGCCTTTGTCGTTGCCCTCCGCTCAACGTCATTCCGCGTTCACCAATCATCGTATTATAGCTCTCAGGTAGGTCGACAATGAACTCATCAGCTTGCGCTCGTTTTGCTGCCTCAATAATCTCCTCATCAGATGCATTAGACCTGCCAAAGGCAATGTTCTCTCGAACAGTCATCCTGAAGAGAAAGATGTCCTGCTCAACAAGCCCCACTACATCTCTCACAGATTTGGTTGATACGTTTCGTATGTTGACTCCACCAACTCTAATCTCTCCCTCAGTAGGATCGTACAGACGAAGCATGAGCTTCAGGAGAGTACTCTTCCCAGCGCCTGGTCCACCGATTAGCGCAATCCGAGAACCCCCGGGGATAGTAATAGAGAGATCCCTAAGGGCATAGTGTGGATTTCCATTCTCAACACGACCATACCTGAAACTGACATTATCAAACACAATGTCACTGGTCCAATCAACATCGAGGATTTCTACCTCAGGCTCAGACATTGGATCCTGCCAATTCAGGAAGTCTACAATACGCCGAGCATTGACATAGCCTCCCCTCAACATAAGGAGCATAGCTGGAAATTGGAAATTGAGACCTTGGAGTGCTGTGAGCAATCCAAGAATTGTAATCAGCTGACCGGGATTCAAGACACCATTGATGACTGCATATCCTGCATAGGCAAATGCAAGGGTCGTCATTCCTGCAAGAATCAATGCAGGCAGATAGAATGCTGAGAGCTTTCCCTCCTTGGCGGTGAGTGCTTCCTGAATCTTGCTTACTTTATGGAATTTCTGTACCTCAGTATCCTCTGCATCAAATGCTCGAACAACTTCGATACCCTGAAACACACCTTGTGTTACTGATGTCAATGCCTCCATGTTTTCTGAACGGCTCCTTCTTACAGGCTCAATAGCATTGGCATAGCGATACGAGAAAGCCAAGTAGATTGGAGCACCAATTAGCATGATTAGTGTAAATCCATAGACGGGCAGCAAATAGCCTCCAAGTGGAATTGTGAACATCGTACTTAGCCCCGGTAGAAAATCCATCTGTATTAAGATGACAGCAGTTACGAAAAAGGAGGCCAGTCCGGTTGCTATATTCCTCATTGCTGGATTGAGCGAGAAACGAACCCATGAAATATCTTGCATGGCAACAGCAAGGAGCCGCTTGCTATCGAACTCATCGTGGAAAGTCATACTGTACACTTGAAGAGCTTCGAAGAAATCTTGTCTAGCATCTCGCTCCCAACGGAGAGTTAGAGTCGCCCAGACCCATCCTCCTACAAAGAAGAGACCCATATAGATTAGTGCAAAGATGACAATGAGCCAAACATAGGTCATGAATTGAGCTGTCAAGGTGGCAGTCGTTTGTATTTCAGTCACTGCAAGACCAATGAATACTGACGGAAATACTGTAAGCAGACTGGAAATCATTGAAAGCAGCAGGCCTACACTTGCAACTGCCTTATTCCGTGTCATTCCACTGAGCATGTATCTCCATGGAGTCTTTCGTATTGTTGCGCCGCCGTTGTTTCTAGACATTCTTTGTAACACCAGTGTTTAGTTTATCAATGAGTAAGGCTAATCCTTCCTCCATTTCTTGAAGATGGGGAAGTAATTGTTGTTGTTGCTTTTGAGTTAGTGAAGCTGAAACAGAATCTAGCGATTCTATCGAATGTTTCATCCCATGCAAATGAAAACGGACACGTTCTTCAGGATCCAGAAGCTTCTCCCACAGTCGTGGCCCTAGTCGAGTCTTCTCTCCAACCTCACCAGTCATATGTTTAATGACTCTAGCCAGCTGCATCTTACCTTCTTTAGTGAGACGATACGTTTTACTGCGGCCTTCAGTTGAAGCAGCCTCAATAATGCCCTCGTCCTCCAATGAGGATAGCATGGGATAGATAGAACCAGGACTTGGATTCCATTCCCCATCTGTGAGATCGCGAAGATGCTGCATTATATCAGTGCCAGTCATTTCCTGAGACCGTAGCAGACGCTGTACAATATGCCGAAGAAGCCCGCGGGGTATGGATTGAGGCATACTTAGATGCTCACAATCTTTTTCGGGGGTTTCGTCATTCATTATCTTCAACTCCAGAATTATCGTATCCGATAATCGAATACGATATCGCATTCGATATAAATATTGGCTTTGTGACACTTTTTTCCCATCCGGAATTAGATATGATAAGTTTGATAAGAAATTCAGAAATCGAAACCAAGATACAGAGAGTGAATTTGAGTTGGGCGAGAAGGCTAAAGTAAAAGAAACAGTGAAACTCTTTTCCAAAGTCTGGAAGCTTCCAACCTACCAAAGAATCATTGGTAGAATATTCCTAGCAGTGCTTTTGGGGTCAGTGCTATCCGGATTCCTTCAAATTCTAGCAACTCCAAGTGTGGATGTCGCGTCAACCCTCGCCATATCTTTCGCACTCTTGGCGCTTCCTGCTTTCGTAGGAACCGGTCTTCTATACGCAATGATTAGGAAAAAGGACTCGCCACTTGATGCAAGGCGCACTGCTGGCTCAGTTCAGTATGGTATATTCATATGGATTGGGTTTGGAATAATCGGCGCTATTTTGAGCTTCATTTCCAGCAACGATTTTTACGAGGTCAGATTCTGGATGCTAGGTGTAGGCGCAGCATACATGCTCTTCGCATTCCTTGTGACTGGTTTGAGTGACCATCATCCAATTCGTAACTTTATTGCTGCATTGATGATACCATCTTTATGGTATCTGATTGTTTCTGTGTTTGGAGGGTATGGCGGAGTAATCTATGTCTTACCCATTTGGTGGCCAGTAGTAGCCATTATCATGTTTATCATGCTATCTGTGTCTGTCAACTACATCTTTCGTGCAGTGAGCGTCCCATTTGAGAGGGATTTGGGTATCAATGGACCAGAGCTTCTGCGAGCGTTCGGCTATGATTATCTCACCAATAATTCCGAACCTATGGAGACAACTCTATCAAAAATTGGTGAGATGCAAGATGTGCCAATTGAGGTCCTTGTCATCAAGAATGATGCAGGTCTCGTTGCGGTAGGAGTGGTCGAATATGTTCACCCTGGACCATTTCGACAGATTGGAAGTAGTAGTCTCCCATCCGCTATTATAGATCATGTTGAGCAAAAACATGGAGTCCCCGCCTTTGTCATGCATGGAAGCTGTACACATCAACAAAACCTCACTTCAAAGAAGGACTTCCCAATTGTAATGGCAGAGATTGACAGACTCATTGATGAAACAGAAGTTCACGACGCAATGTCTGGTCCGCACTGGTCTGATCTCGGTAAGTTCAAGGTCTGGACACTCTTTGCTGGGGACGACGTTCTCACAATCAGCACAAGTGCACCAGAGTTCACTGATGATATCTCACTAGATGTAGGCCGCGATGCAGCTGACATGGTGAGAAAAAGGCTACCTGCAATCAAGGGGGTGTCTATTGTCGACGCTCACAACTGCATCAATGGAGAGGCTGTCTCCGTGATGCCGGGAGACCCTGAGGCTGGAGAATATGTCGGGGCGGTCTCAAGTGCCGTGTTCTCCACGGTCAGCAATCCAAGGATGAAGGTATCAGCAGGCGTTTATAGAGCTGTGCCAGAGGACGTTCGTCCGGATGAAGGGATGGGACCAGGTGGTGTTACCGCACTTGTACTGGACGGAGGAAATCGAGAAATCGTTCTATTGTCTCTTGATGGAAATAATATGGAACCAGGCTTTCGAGAAGAAGCTATTCGAATGTTGAAGACGCAAGGATTTGATGATGCAGAGGTCCTGACAACAGACACACATGTAGTGAATGCAATTTCCCTATCAAGTCGAGGCTATCCTCCAGTGGGACAGAATAAGCCTCAGGAAACAATGGAGGCAATCATCATTGCTGCCAACAAGGCTCGTGAGAATGTATCTCCTGTTAGTATGGGTCTTGGCTTTGGTGAGGTAAAGAACCTATGTACATTCGGTGAGAGAGGATTTGATATACTAACTCAAAACATCGCGGAAGCCGCAGGGATTGCGAAGCGTGTGGGAATTCGCCTCGGCGCAGCATCATTTCTAATTGCTATGTTACTCACTTTCATGCTCTAGAGAACTTGGTGTCAATACAGAAAGGCAAATGAGGAATAAGGTTTGAAAGAAAATACTCCGAGGAGTCGACAGCCGAATGAGTAGGAAAATCCTAGTCTGCATTACAGGAGCGAGCGGCGCAGTCTATGGAGTGCATCTGATTCGTCAATTGAAGGGACTTGGACATGAAGTGCATCTGCTAGTCACAAAATGGGGGGAAGTGACGCTAAAGCATGAAACAGGCATGAGCGCGGAGGATTTAGAAAAGGAAGCGCACCAGAGATATCGTGAGGACGATTTGGCGGCAGGTCCTGCAAGCGGCAGTTTCCCGTTGGATGCAGTAGCAATTGTGCCTTGCTCTATGAAGACATTGGCTGGCATCGCCCATGGATATGCAGATAATCTAGTAGCAAGAGCGGCTGATTGTGCTTTAAAGGAACGGAGAAAACTTGTCATTGTTCCCAGAGAAACACCTCTGAACCTCATTCATATTCGCAACATGGCTGCGGTAACAGAAGCAGGAGCAATAGTGATGCCTGCTAGTCCAGCATTCTGGCATCATCCGGAAACTATCGAAGACCTAGTGAGCTCTCTTGTCGAGAGAATTATGGTTCATCTCGGAGTTCTGGAGAAGCCCTCCATTGAATGGACAGGGGAATAGTGTTCCTTTTCACCAGTGTAAAGGTACTCCACAGTGTTCACAGAGCGTTGTTTCACCAGGCAATCCCCTCTTGGATAGCCCAGCACCACATTTCTCGCAATGTATGATAAGAGGTTGTATATCGTCGGCATCAGCACGGATGCGAAGCAGTATTTCTCTGAGATTTTCACGCATATGAGCTAGGATTGCATTGAGCTTCTTCTCGTTGTCTGAGAAGACTCTTATCTTGATATCCCTATTCTCTTCAGACACGGCTCCCACCACAACAAACTGACTACCCCGAAAACCCTTACCATAGTACCAAGCTGACATCATGTTATCCGATTTGCTCTCAGAAACAAAATGCAAATCGTGCTGTTCGACTACACTTCTCACTATCTGAAGTAGCTCATCAGGATCAGCCCCAGCATCAAATTGGAATGAGCACACCTCTTCATGCTCCAATGTTTCCATTATGGACTCGAGATATGGCATTGTTGCTCTGGCTGTGAACGCATCTCTCACAGCTGTGCTATGTTCAACAGGAATCTCGTGCTTCCTCTCTCCATGTTTCTCGCATAGCATCTTCACTGTTCCAATAGACTCGCCTTGCTCAATCTCCAGAAGTTCGAGGGGTTGATGGCATTTATGGCACTCATAGGCTTTATCGTATATCTCTATCAGAGCGCTTGATGGCAATGATTGGAGATATGTTCGGCTATCTCCATGACCCCTCTGACACTCAACTTTGGCTTCGACAGTGCCCTTACCATTTTTTATCTCCCTTATTACTACAGGAGTCCCGCATTTCACACATTTTAAGCTCTGATCAATTGATGGCTGTCGATCAATGATTTCCTCCATGCGCTCCAAGTTCTTGAGTGCATCAACAGTGAGTCCTTTCCGCATGGAGCCATGGAGAGGACAGAAGACCTCAATCTCAGCTTTCGTACCGTCAACCTTCTTTGAGCCAATCTCAGTCAGCAAGTCACAATTGGTACACTTCAGAATAGCCCGTGAGAGTTCTTCTGCAACTTCGTCACTCCAGTCGAGCTTCTGAATCATCTCGAATGAGTGCCCATCAGTGCAGTTCGCCTTAATCTTGTAATCATCCTTTGACGCTTCAATACTGCGTATCGAAAGTAGCTTGCCACAATCAGCACACTTCAATATTGAGCGAAGGCGTGTTGCCTCTGTTACCGCTTCCGAAACATCATCAAGTAGGTGAGAATAAGCTATGGGGAATTCTTTCTTGCTTGACCCGTGGACAGGACACAGAAGCTCCAAACGTATCTTGTTTTGTTTTGCACTCTTTTCTTGAATGCTGCATGGCAGACCACAAGTATCACAATGGACTAGTCGTTTTAGAACTGTCTTCAAGATAGATTCATCTGCATCTCTGGTTGCGAATCGCAACTCCTTGTGACCATTTGGACACTTTGACTTCAGTTCTAGGAACCCACCCTTTTCCCCGATCTCATGAATCACAAATACTTGACCGCAGCGTGAGCAGGTCATTGAGTCAAGGACGGATTTTGCCGCATTGACCTCTGTCCGAATCTGATTGATTGTTGGGTGATATAATGTTGGTGCGACCCTTCTTTGAGGACCGTGGATTGGACAGAGAAAGATATACTCGGTCTTATCCCGATGAGCATCTGTACTCGCAATGTCCATTATTGAGCCGCATTCTATACAGGTGAATAGTCCCTTGAACAACTCAAATGCTGCACTGTCAGCCTGATATTGTGAAAGGTCTCTCTTGTCTTTGTGTCCATTGATACATTGAAGAAAGACCCGAAGATTTCTGCCCCTTATCTGGGCCGCTAGTAAAAGGTAAGGCTCCCTGCATTTCCTACAAGTGAACATAATACTCCCTCTCCTGTGGCGTGCAGGGTGGAGGTCCTTGCTTGCTTAATTCCTACTAGCCCTCTAAAAGGTATTTCGCTATTTGGGCATTGGTATCATTCATTTGCTGCAGAATCTTCTTCTGATGGTTTACTAGTCCTTGATTTTGCTCTCTTCGCCCACTCATCCTGAAATGTATCCATTAGTGGTGCATTACTGTATCGCAGCGCCAAAGGAATACCAAAGAAAAGAATCAACACAGCTCCTGGTATTTGCACAAGTGGAGCAAACAGATTCACAAGCGGGACCCATGGCATGAATAATCCAAGAAGGTACAACACTGCACCTATCATCAGTCCTGGCCACGCCCCGTTCGTAGGTCGAATTGCAGCTGTAGATGCTGTAGCAAACACAGTGACAACAAACCCTGCAGTTACGAAGAGAGGCCCAATTAATGGGATGTAGGCTCCTAGCAGCCATACAGCAGCTCCAAGGATTATTGCGAGGAAATTCGGATCTCTCGCTACATCATCAAACCCAATTTCAGAGATAGATTCATCTTTCATATTGACCACTAGTAGGCCGGCTAGGATACAAGCAGCTATTCTATCTTTCCCTCAAGCTAATTCAATATAGATACGCTTGTTGATTGCGCCTTTACTCTTGTAATCTACAACCTGAATCTTTCCCACTTCCTCAGTATTCTTGACATGAGTGCCTCCATCCGCCTGCATGTCTAGTCCATCAATCTCAACAATCCTAATCTCTTTGACACTCTCAGGAACAAGGTTCACCTTTGTCTTGATTAAGTCAGGAATCTTCAATGCCTCTGCTCTTGCCATGGTCTTGGTCGAGATTCTTCTGGCAGCAGCTACCTCTTCATTGCACCGTGCCTCTATTTCTGCGACTAGCTCTTTTCTCATGGTTTCAAACTCGAAATCCATTCTACCGCGGCCTGGCTCCATGTTTCCTCCTGTGACACTTGCATCATACTCGTTATAGACAACTGCACCGAGAATGTGCAGAGCAGTATGTGTGCGCATGGTAAGATAGCGCTGTTCCCAATCAAGCTCACCTATTACAAAAGATCCAACAGTCGGTTTTTCTGAAGAGTCTATCTCAATATCATGCCACACCAATCCCTCTTGCTTCATGACCCTCGTTACAGACGCTCGTGCATCGTCAATAACTAGCCATCCGGTGTCAAATGGCTGTCCACCTCCTCCTGGGTAGAAAGCGGTCTTGTCAAGGACTACTCGTAGTCCCGGATCTGCTTCCATTTCCAGTACTTCAGCTTCAAAACAACGAACATATGAATCAGAGTAGTAGAGCAATTCAGTCATTGTGCGCATTCCCACCACTCTTGGACTTAATCAAGACTACCTGGAGCATCGATGCTCTCCAAAAAAGCATCAGCAGATTTCTTTACCTTTGAACGATATCCCCTAGTGGTGTAGACTCGTATCAGCTTTATCTTTCTCTCGAAACTCCTAGCAAGAAGACTCACATCTTCTACATGCCAGAACTCATAGCCCTTGGACCCTCTCTCAAAAAACACGAGGTCTTCCATGTCAAATTTGCCCGGATAGAAACTCACGGAACGCCTGTCAGGGTAATCGACGAATACGTTGCTTGGATCTATCCCTGCATCTTCGGCTATCTCTTTCTCTACTTTGTACAATCCATCGGGAGTAGTGATTCTTCCTAGAAACGCAACGTCTGATATCGCCCGCTCACTTGCCATCTTGATAAGATAGCGAGAACTGAAATCTGTGAATAGATTACTTGCGGACTGCATCCCTTCAGATGCATCATCAGGCGGATTTAGTAGCTGATCCATGAAGGATATGTCATCTAGATTCAAGAACGCATTGATATCATCTCTTGGTGACGGTGCAAGCTCTGCTCCAGCCTCGTCTAGTATCCTCAGCAGCATGAGCTCTGCTGCACGCACAGACTTGTGATAGTATACGGCGTCGAACATATTGGCTCCCGCAGAGAGATAAGATTCGAAGGTGAATAACGCACCACGTTCTACCGCAACCTTGTTCTTTGCGATTCTTGTGGATGAGAACAGCCTACGGAATTCGAGCTGTGCATATTCGACTCCTGAGAAATAGGAATCACGTTCAAGCCGATCTATCAGCTCGGGATTTATCGGCGCAGTTTCAAGATCAAACCGGACGCCCTTTATTGGTACTCCACGTTCAATTGTGCCCAACATCTCATCGCGAGAATATCCTAAATCATCGAGCTTGTCACCTGCTGGAGATTTCTTGATTATCAGCTCAGCAAGCTGTTTGCGGTTGATTCCACGGACAGCCAGGTATTCGTTGATGACATTCTCCCATGGACCAGTTGAAAGTGTAAGGAACATTGCCGCAAGACGGGCTCTCTGGATCTCCTCCTTGTCACCACCCAGATAGTCCATGAAAATGTGGGTAGTATGCATAAATCCTAGAATCTTCCCCATGAGGGAGGTGTCAGCACCTGAAAAAACCATATACACACCAGCAGGCGAGCGAATGGTTCTTAGCCTCTGCGTCAGCCGAAGATCTGTAATGGCCTTCTCTATCTCAGAGAGGGCTACATAACCATGCAAAGGATCTTTTATCTCGGTCACTTTGGGGAAATCTGTCAGCGGCATAGTCAGACACAGCCAATTCGTTAGGCGATTAAACTCAAGTAAGTATCTATGTAATATGGTTTGAGTAAGCGGCTGGAATGCGCATAAGGAAGATTACACAAATAGCAATGTTCTTGTGGTCTTGCTGAACGAGAATCCTCATGAGACGGCTCTGGCTTCTATCATTTCTCTTGATTCTTCTATTGGCATCACCCGGTTTAGACCAACAACCAACAGATCCAAGGGCTTTCACGCCAGAGGACACCGCAGAACCTTCAGTCCAGAGAATATATGGAGAGGATATTTCGAGCATCATCCATACGTTGGTCAATCAAGATTCATATCTAAATCTGGTTAAGAAGCTCACAGAGAACGGCTCACGTGAGATTACTTCGCCCACAGTCTATAGTGAAGCAAATGCTCTTGCCAGGGATTGGATAATCAGCAAACTTGACGAGTTTTCAGAAGGACGAATTGAAACCGAAGTCATTGGCGATTACATGTCAGTGGTTGGTCGGCTTCCAGGCTACTTGGGATTTGGGCCAGTCTTGATGGTCGGTGGGCATTATGATTCAGTGAAAAATGCGCCTGGAGCAAATGACGATGGGACCGGCGTTGCTGCCGCCTTAGAATTGGCAAGAGTCATGTCTAGGTATGAGTGGCCCTTGGACGTCTATTTTGGCTTCTGGAATGCAGAAGAGATTGGTCTCATTGGCTCAAAAGAAGTGGCAGAGGAGTTTGTTAGTCGAGGCATTGACATCCTGATGTACTATAATGTAGATATGCTTCTCGTCGTGGACCCAGAAGCTCCAATGGATGAGAGAGTTCTCCTCGCCTATAACAGTCCAATTGGAGGCGAGTTTACCTATGCAACTGGGCAATACTGGGGTGAACTCGCTAGAATGATGAGCAAAAATATTGGATATGACATGATCAAACCTCTGCCTCATACTCAGTTTGGCAGCGCGTGGTCTAGGTCC
>JAHQWZ010000379.1 GCA_029856425.1 Candidatus Thorarchaeota archaeon | reverse complement strand
GAAGTTGGTCTTTTTGCTCCTAATAGCTTCCTCAGCGGGACTCCCAATCAAGTTCTCACTGCTCTCGGCTCAACACCCAATGGCATAGTGATCAGTGACTACTTTGCAGCGCTCTGGGAGAAGGATGTCGGACAGATCATCACGGCAAGTGTAGGGACGGTAAATGCGAGCACTACGCAGGAGTTCCAAATTGTTGGGATCATGAAAAGCGCACCCGGTTTTGGCATAGCATCAAGGTATGGATTTGCAGGTGCACCTTTCGGATTATATTTCGGATTTCAAGTGGCCAGCACCGGCGGGTTTAGTCTTGTGAACCTTGATTTCCTCACTTCTATTACTTATATCGAGAACGCCCATCTTGTCTTCTTGGATATAACCGACTATGAAACCGTGATACCCCTTGTCGCAGATATTGAGTTGGAAAAGAACAATCATGTCTATACTCTTGAAACTCTAGACGTAATGCAGATTCCCCGACTGAGCACATTTCTGACCGGCCTTCAGGGACTGACTATGATTTCCTATATCCTATGTGCAGTCATGGGGCTTTTTGCCATTATCCTGTTTCTTGGATCGGCTGTGAGCGAGAGGGAGTCTGAGTATGCGGTTTTCAGAGCACTCGGTGGAACAAAGAAACAGGTTGTAGCGATGGTCTTTGGAGAGTTTGCAGGGATAGTCATCGCTGCAATTCTGATAAGCTTCCTACTTGGGCTCATCTTCGGATTCGAAATGATAGCCTTGACGTTTGGCATATACGCGATATCTCCTATTCTCCCTGGGGTCCTCGCAATTCCTGTTACTGTTATGGTGATCACTATTGCACTTGAAACGGTAGCAATGATAGTAGCCTGTTATATTCCTGCACGGAGAGCTGGAGCGACAGACCCTGCTGCAGCATTGAGAAACTTATGAGGCAATAAAAATGGTGACAACAACTCACGGAACGGCTGATGAACTTGACCTATATGGCGACATGGCTGATGATGTTGTAGTGGGCTTACACAACTGCTACAAGATCTATAAGACTAATGAGCTTGAGGTAGTCGCTCTGAGTGGAGTATCTCTTCAAATCCTCGAGGGCAAGATCATGGCCGTGGTCGGACCAAGTGGGTCAGGAAAGACAACGCTAGTCAATGTTCTAGGCGGAATCACAAAGGCTACTGTTGGAAAGGTCTACTGGGCTAACCTGCACACTGATATCACGAAATTAAGTGAACGCGTTCTTACTGAGGCCCGTCGGGCGTGGATGGGTTTTGTATTTCAGCTCGGGAATCTATTGCCTCACCTCAATGCATGGCAGAATGTGGAACTTGCAGCACGCATTGCAGGTGTGCCGCGACGAGTAAGAAAAGACCGTGTTGACCGACTCATCAAGATTGTAGGTCTTGATGAAAGGCGAAGGAACAAGGCTACAACATTAAGTGGTGGTGAGAGAGCTCGGGTAGCGATAGCGAGTGCCCTAGTAAACCTGATTGATACTGAGGGGCGCGGCATTGTTCTTTGCGACGAACCGACGGGTGATTTGGATCCAGAAACAGGCGAAAGAATTCTCGATCTATTTCAGGAATTGAATGAAACACTTGGGACGTCATTCTTCATAGTGACACACAGTCAACAGGTTGCCTCAAAGGCAGACGTCACCGTTGAAATTCGGGATGGCGTCATCTCTGGTTTCCATCAAGCTGGCATTGACTTAGACATGATGGATGATACCAGGATTCTGCGGCTTGATGACAAATATAGACTACCCATGCCAACAGACCTGCTTGAAATAGCAGGCAATCCTAAGGAGTTCAGAATTAGTTACACTGACAACAGATTCATCCTGCAGCCGCAGACAGGTGAAGTTGTCGATAGCATACGAACAAGAAGGACCCGCGACTGTCGTGTCTGTGGCACCGAGATTCCATCTGGTAAATTCATATGTCCGAATTGTGGAAGTCAAGTATCAGTGTAGTGCCTCCTCAAGCAATAGGCTCAGGTGAATCTCTTCTCTTGAATAGGGCCACCAACTCCTCTATGCATCGCCAATTCCCCATAGCCTTCCTGATTTCCCGACGGTACC
>JAHQWZ010000378.1 GCA_029856425.1 Candidatus Thorarchaeota archaeon | reverse complement strand
GACCTCACCCCGATCTATAGTTATGTGCCTCTCATATGTTTCAACAATTCTTTTGCTCTCGTCAAGATACTCCTTGACCTCTTTTGAGAGGTCTTGATGGACTGTGAGAGTGAGCTTTGAGAAATTCTTTGCAAACTTCAGGAGGATTTCAAGATCCTTCGGGTCACCAGTTCCAGTAGACGGAAATGTCAACGCGCCTATTGCGTTTGCCTCATTAGGCTTTTGTGTCTGAAGTTTTGGCAGGACTGCAGCTGTATCTCGGTGTTCCTTGCGAAGCAGGTCTGAGAAGTCCCTAACTGCTCTCATGAAGTCCTCTTCGAGGGCATTTACAGTGCTGTCCATCTGAGTGACGAGCTTCCTCTTTTTCATGAACCCAGCTGAACCTGCATCACTTTCGTATTTTGCGAACTTCGCCAATGTGTCATATAAGTGGCGCACAGTTCTATCCGTCTGGTCTTCCAAGCCTTTGTTGAGGGAGATTAAGATGCCTTTTATCTCAGCGACCTTATCGATTTCGCGTCTCCATGCGTGACTATCCAAAATGACTACCTCCTGCCTAGGGGTTGCTATCTTCTATTTTTCGAGCTATAAAAGTATGTTTCGCGCATTGCTCAATAGACGACCAATTCCTTTTCAACAAATCCCGCGTGGACTCCAAAATGCGCATTTCGTTCACAAAATGGGTTTTATGTACAAGAACCAAAGACTTAAGCCAAAAAGCAGAAAAAACGGGACAGAATTATGCCCATCTCTGCAGGAGGCAGCAAAGGTGAGGCTCTACCGCTTGGTCATGAGATTGTTGCCGTCTTAGAGGCGGATGCAGTACATGTTGTTCATGATGAGAGGTTTCTATATGCTGCCTGTAGAGACCTGAAGGTAAGAGTCTGGTCAAAAGGGAGCTGGCAACTAGTTGCTGAGCTAGGCGATACTAACACTGAGCCCCTTGCCGTTCATGTAGATGATGGACAAGTCTATGCTACATGTGAGCGTCGTGTTTACGTCTGGAAAAAGGAAACCTGGGGGATGACAGGTTGGTTTGAACTAACTTACCAAGCTGTTGCATCAACACTTCAAGGCGAAAACTTCTATGTTGGTGCCCGAGAAGGGAGGCTAGTTTCCATCAAGAAGGACTCCCACGAGACTTCCAGTTGGCAACTGCACAAATCTGATATCACTGCTTTGTGGTCAGATGATAAAGTAATCCTAACAGGTTCGAGAAAAGAGGAGCCAAGGGCGTGGCTCCACAAGCCAAATGCCGCACCGACGGAACTTGCACGAATGGATTCAAAGATTCGTCCATCCGTTCTTGCAGGGAACAATGAGTTCGCTATTGTTGGGACGACTTCCGGAGAGATATCCGTCTGGGACAGGGTGGAGTGGCAACTTGTACGCACCCTAAATGACAAGTCATCCAATACAATCATGTCAATGTGGGCAAACAATTCATTTCTCATTGCAGCCATGAGTTCTGGTCTCATATTGATGTGGGATTTGATCAAGGGAAATGAGTTGGGGAAATTCCTACTTGAAAATTACAAAGATATCGAATACATCGATGCCGATAACCAACATCTCTATGTAGCTGGATCTAGCGGAATCAAGGTGATAACACTCACTATAGGCAGTATCCCTCTAGACCTTAGCATATCAAATGAGTCCCGCTTTGGTATGAGTCTTCTGAGAACTTCTCCTTATGATGTGCTTGAGTCAGTATTGATATTTCAGCGAGAGGGTGACGAATACTTTGAAGAGGGGAACCACCACGAGGCAGTTGCCGCCTACGAGAAGGCGTTGCAGCACCTGATAGATAATACACATGCGTTATTGGAAGTACCAGAAGAACGGCAGCAGCTCACGGAAGAGTTGAATGAGCGACTTGGGAGAGCTCTGGTTAAGTCGAAAATCCATGAACTAGGAGAACTCACAGAGAGAATCAGCGAAATCGCTGCACAGATCGAGCCCGGCACTCGTGTACGGCTCGAAGATGAGATGGTTGACAAGCTCTGGGATGAAACAGCTAGGGCCATAAAGGAGAGCCGAGTCTTATCTGATGCACAGGCGGGGGACATT
>JAHQWZ010000377.1 GCA_029856425.1 Candidatus Thorarchaeota archaeon | reverse complement strand
CTGCCACGTTGCAGGCGGCACGAGAAGAGAGAGGGCAACTTATCTCAATGCACTTGGTGAAGTGCTTGGTCCAATAGAATCTCCCCGCTACCTCCTTCTAAGAAAGTCAATGCTTGGCAAGTCATTTATGAGACAAGACTATCATAATGTACCGGATATACTAGGCAGCAGAAGGGAATCGGCTGAAGCATTTGCCAGGCAATGGAAGAAGTACGTGGGAGAGATGGATTTGATATATACCCGGAACAAAGAAGGCCGCATCGCTCTGCTTCGAGCTCGCAATCATTCACTTTCGGCAGGCTTTCGTCCTCGCTCCGAGAGGATAAGCCGCTGGAAATAGAGACCAGCTCTCTATAGAAACCGTTGGTTCTAATTCGGCTGGAGAACTAGCGCCGTTTCCGCCCTTTGATAACTAATATTGCGAAAACTTCCATGGTGATTCCCAAGACTAATACCAAATCAATAATGCTTGAGAATAGTATAGATGGTATTGAAGGAGAGGTAAGTATATCCAAGATATTGCTCGAAGCAAGAGTAGTAGTAAATGTTCCAGTGTTGCGATAGTCATCTATTCCTGCCCACCGATGTAAGTATTTCATCGTCAGAATTCCGTATTGAGTATCATAGTGGAGGACACAGTGGTATTCCCATTCATTTGCGTCTGTATACTCGGCATCCAAAACCCAGCAACTGATTGATGACCCCTGAACTGCAACATCATCAGTACCTATAACAGTGAAGTCAATATCCAAGGATGTGATGGCTGTTCCAACCTCCCAATCTGTCACATCAAACCAGAGGTCGCATTCTTATCGTTTCATTGAATTCTTCCTCAGAGTATGTGAACTCCCATGAGGTGTAATTCACCTCTGGAGTGGTGTTATCCCAGGGACCGCCTTGAGTGTATCCGACATGGAGTAGGATGCTAGCATTATTGGGGGATGTCCACTTGATCACTTCGTATGATTCTGTAGCATGGATGGTGAGGTCAAAATATTCATCCTCAATTTCATAAGCAAGGATCAGTCCAATTGGGAAATCAGCTGTTGGCAGTGCAAGAAGGCTGAACTGTCCTATCAGGGTTAGAGTGACAAGAGTGACTAGATACACTTTTTTAAAATTCAGCACCTCGAGCAATCCGTTTCACCCAACTCCCATATCCCTCTAGGTTTCTGAGGAGAGAACCATTTGCAGATTGATAAATCAGTTGAGATCTCTCTTGAAGCCCATACTATTTATCGATGAATGTGGAGGGAGTACACAGGGAAATTGGAATCCCAGTGGTAGGTCAAGACACCATGCTAATGCAATCTATGTTCACAGTCCCCTTCGCATTGGTGGCCATGTTTCTTCTGATACTAATCTGCTACCTCCTCTGTTCCGATTCATCAGGTAGGAAATTGGAAGAAGCCAGGAAACCTCCTGTAAGGGAAAAAACATGGGGCAGTGAAGAAGAACGGCCAGATCCAACTCCACGCTATACAGAACCAATCAGAGATCCACCCGTCGCCGCAGCTGTGCCCACACGGACTGTCGGAGATTTCAAGCCAGAAAGGATGGATCCAGTGCTTTTCGAGCAACTCCTTGATGATATGACAAGCAGCGCGTTCACATTTGAGGTAGAGGGATGGGATACAATGGAACTGAAAGCAAGAATTGATAAAATACTCCAGGAGGCGGGTTTCACTTTAGTAAGAAGCATTGTCGAGGAAGCCACTTCAGAGAGAGTTGAGGTGAAGATCGGAGGGTGGACAAGACAAGTCAGCACAGATAAGGGGCTGGGCGTCAGGATTACGCTAAAGGGAGTGCCTGATAGAGATCGAGTATTCTGTCATATGACTGTATCAGCGGAGCAAAGGAGGATAATTCTCCCGACAATCAACCATCTTAGGAAGAAGATAATCTCCTAATCTTGCATTTGCTTGTGGAGTGGAAGCCAAGAAAAAGAAGAGCGAGGAAAGGGAGTATTCACTCACCTTTCCTATTGAATAGACTATTGTTCTAACTTCTCTGCAATCCTACCCATGCCATAGATGTACAGGATGATCAATAGGATAGCACCCAAATTGGAAACTCCAACTATTGCCATATCTCC
>JAHQWZ010000027.1 GCA_029856425.1 Candidatus Thorarchaeota archaeon | reverse complement strand
AGGGGTAGCCCCAGGGTTTGTTCGTCAATGCCCAAAGCTACACCCATGAACTGCGGAAGGGTAAGAACTGGAAGTCGGTCCTTAGCTTCAATGTCGTCGCCAAACTGAACTTGGGTAAGCTGAATATTGCAGAACACACAGGCTGTGACGATTCCGTTGGCTCCTGATTCCTTAATATTTTCGACCTTTTCGCGACCAATAGCGGTTCCGAGTTCTTCATCCATTGCCAGCATTGGGCCACCGCAGCATCGAGTTTTGCCAGCATAATCCACTGCTTCCGCGCCACATACCTCTATAATTGTATCAATTACCGTTGGCACTTCGGGATCATCAACCTGCACTATTTCGTGAGGTCTTGTAACGTGGCATCCATAATGAGCGGCCAGCTTAATGCCACTATAGGGCTGAGTTACTGCTCTTCGAATGGCATCATATCCAATATCATCGCGGAGGACTTGAAGGATATGTTTGACCTCCACTTTTCCAGTATATTCCAATCCCTCTTCAGATAGAAGCTCATTCACATTCGCTCTGAGACCTGGTTCTGTGTCAAGCCAATGCTTGACATGCTTCAATGAACCTGAACATGCGCCACAAATCGCAATGATGTCCTTTCCAAACCTCTCGGCCATAGCAAGCAGTCTTCCGCTCATTGCAGCGAATGCTTCTCGACTGAGTGATTCAACATACTGGGCGCCACAGCAGTTGACATCCTTCATATGATGTGCATCAACTCCCAGATGTTTTAGAATTGCCATCGTAGCGGCTTCATAAGCTGGAAGTCTTACAGGTGTAGTGCATCCTGTGTATACGAAATAGTCACTCATGTTCCCACACCTCCTGGAAAGTACTTGTCTTTCAATCTCCGAGTGAATTCATTGTCCCAGCCTAAGTCAATGTCAAGTCCTAGATCATCTCTGTCATCTTCAATGAAGTCAGAGTAAGCATCACCCAATAACCAACCATCGGAGAGGGCTTATTCTACTGTGCTCTTGAAAACAGTCGGTACATGCCCTTCCCGTGCGGCTATATGACGCACAGCTTGGAAGATATCAGCAGGACTGACATCCTCTTGACATCTCTCTTCACACATTCTACATGTCATACAGAGCCATGGCAAGTCGCTCTGAAGCACTTCCTCCCTCTTTCCAATGATGATCTTTTGTATCAACTGACGTGGACGGTACTTCTCTGAGAAAGAAGAAACGGCGCATGAAGCAGTACAGATTCCGCACTGTATGCACTTATTGATACCCTCACCACCAGGTTCAGCTGAAACCTCTTTGGCGAAGTTGGATGAAGGAGTATGTTCAACTTTTATTCCCTTATCGGACTCTGATTGAGCTCCCATGTTTGGTCGACCTCGTTCAGACAGGACAAGTCAGGTTTTTCCGCCTTGTTATTGGAACAGCTCCGGCTTTACCTGTCTGTAATTTGGAGTGGTATTCCAGTTACAGGATGTTCGGTCCTCTGAGAAATTGATTATATGTCTAGTGTCTTCGAGCCATATCTATGACGTTCATGTTTATTTTCCAATAGGGACATTTTATGATGTTTAATGTTCGATATCGTCATTCTGCTGAATATTCATGAAATCACTGATTTTGAACACACAAACTCATGTTTTCCCATTCAGATTTGAGATTCGTGAGAGGAGAATTGCTAGGAATCAATGCCATAAAGCAGGTTATTGGCCGCAGCTGCAATCATGGGCATCAGCTGACGTGTCCTGTAGTGTTTCATATCGATAGCATTCTGCGGGCAGGCCGCACTACAAGTCCCGCATCCTTGACACTGCTCCCGAGAGATGAGCATGACATCCTCCTCAAGCCGTGGAGCGCCATAGGGACATACATCGGCACATAGCTCGCATTTGATGCATTTGTCAGTATCAATCTCAGCATATATTGGTTCAATGTAGAAACGCCCTGGGCCCATCAATGCTTGGGCTTTGGCCGCAGCGGCCTCGCCCATTGCTACAGCCTTTGCTATGTCCATTGGGCCTAGACATGCTCCAGCAACAAAGACACCATCTTGGAATGACTCCACTGGACGCAGCTTCGGATGTGCGCAGAGGAAGTATCCATAGTGATCAGTATTCATTTTCATCCTTCGTGCCATCTCAGGATTATCACTTTGTGGGTGCAGTGCTGTGGCTAAGACAACCATATCATAAGTAAGAGCTATGTTCATTCCTGTATAGAGGTCCTCTGCATAGACCTTGATTTTGTCAGTGGCAATTTCATGCTCCAGCTCTGCGGCTCTGCCTTTTACGATATTTACGCCCATTTCCCTAGCTCTCTGATAGAGCTCTTCATATCCTAATCCGTGAGTTCGTATGTCCATTGTGTATATGGAAACATCTGTACTAGGATATTTCTCCTTAATCTGAGTAGCTTGTTTCAAGGAGTTCTCGCAGCCAATATAGCAGCAATAGTCTCTATCAAACCTTGCATCGCGTGAACCCACGCATTGCAGAAACGCGATACTTGATGGTGTTTTGCCATCTTGGGGTCTCTTTATCTTGCCTTTAGTTGGGCCAGCGGCATTCGTCAATCGTTCGAACTGTGCATTAGTAATGATGTGAGGCAGCAATCCATAACCATACTCTCTAGTATCAAGAGGTTCGTACGACTGAGATCCAGTAGAAACAATTATTGTCCCCACATCTAATTCGACAATCTGGTCAGTCATATCATGGTCAATGGCCTTTGACTTGCACGCTTCGACACAGAGTTTACACTCGCAGCATACTGCACAGCTTAGACATCTCTCAGCATCTGCAATGGCATTCTTCTCGCTGAACCCAAGTTCGACTTCAGCGAAATTGCTCTTTCGTTTTCCGGTGCTGAGCGCAGGCATTGCTACCCGAGGGATATGTTGAAGCCCTTCCTTGGGAATCTCGTCTTCAGATACAGCAATGCGCGTATCCTCACGACCTTCGGAGAGCTCTTGGCCTGACAAATATCTGTCAATGGAAATAGCGGCATCTTTTCCAGCACCAATTGCTTCTACTACCGTAGCTGGGCCTGAAACGACGTCCCCTCCTGCAAAAACGCCTTTCATTGATGTCTGGTAGGTGATATTATCCGCAGCGATTGTGCCCCATTCGGTTAAATCAAGTCCCTTCGCTGGACCTTTAGGATCTACAAGTTGCCCAATTGCGATGATGACATTGTCGACTTTCATATCAAACTCCGAGTCAGGAATAGGTATTGGTCGTCGCCGCCCTGATGCATCAGGTGCACCCAGACGCATCTCCATACACCTGATGCCCTGGACTCTTCCATCAGATTCGAGTATCTGTACAGGTGACGATAGAATCTTTAATTTGATGCCCTCTTTTTCAGCTTCCTCTATCTCGGTCCGTATTGCTGGCATCTCATCTCTTGAACGTCGGTAGACAATGGTCACTTGGTCTACTCCTAGTCGCTTTGCTGTTCTTGCAGCATCAACCGCAGCATTGCCTCCACCTATCACAGCAACGCTATTGCCCAGAGCGACCCTCTTCCCGCTATTGATTTGATCTAGAAATTCAAGTGCATGATGGACACCTACTGCATCTTCACCAGAAACTCTGAGCTTGCTGCTCATTGATGCGCCAGTAGCGAGGAATATGGCCTTGAATCCATCCTTCTTCAGTTCGCTTAATGACTCCACCCGTGTGCCATTCCTTATCTCAACTCCTAGAGCCTCCACGTTGGCGATTTCCTCTTGTAGTATTTCCCTAGGCAATCGGTATTCTGGAATGCCATATCGTAGGAGCCCTCCGCTCTCGGATTTCGCCTCGAATATCACGACGGGATATCCCAGTTTTGCTAGGTCATTGGCGCATGCGATTCCTGCAGGTCCTGCACCTACAATGGCCACCTTCTTCTTACTAGCAGGCTTTATTGGAGCTATGGCTTCCTCACCCAGAGTCCGCGCATTGTCAGCTAGAAAACGATGTAGGTTACGAATTGATAGGGGGGCATCTACTGATGCTCGCTCGCAGTGCTCTTCGCAAGGACTTGTGCATACTCTACCCAAAGACCCTGGAAAAGGATTGGACTCTCTGAATATCTCAAGAGCTTTCTCATAGTTCTTGTTTTGGATCAATGTGATGAACGCATGCGTATTGACTCCAGCAGGACAGGCAATTCGGCATGCAGCTATCCCTTTCTTGTCAATAGTGAAGGTGTTCGGAACTGCCTGCGGAAAAGGTCTGTATATGGCCTTACGAGTAGCCAGTCCGTATTCATATTCATTTGGAACACTAGTAGGACAGACAGGATCGCACTCACCACAACCATTGCATAGGTCCGGATTAACATAGCTCGACCTCTTTCGCACCTTGAGCTTGAAGTCGCCTACATGGCCATCGACCTCCTCGACTTCACTATATGCTAAAAGTTCAATCTCTGGATGTCGCTCAACAGACGCCATGATGGGACCGAGAATGCAAATGGCACAATCGTTCTGAGGGAATACTTTGTCAAGCAACGCCATTTGCCCACCTATTGTCGGTCTACGTTCTATAATGGAAACGGGATAACCAGCATTGGCCAAGTCTAAAGCAGCGGAGATTCCAGCCACACCTGCACCGACAACAGCGACCCTGGGTATCACGACTACAGATTCCATGTCCAATGCTTCGAGTTCGCGGGCACGGGCAATCGCCATCTCAATCAGATGCTTTGCCTTCTCGGTTGCTCTTTCCTTTTCATCCATATGGCACCATGATACATGTTCTCTGATATTCACCATTTCGAAAAGGAATCTATTGAGACCTGCTTCCTCGATCGTCTTCCGAAAGACTGGTTCGTGAGTCCGCGGTGTGCATGAAGCAACAATAACGCGGTTGATACGATTTTCGTCAATGCCCTCTTTGATCGAATTCAGGCCATCGGAGGAACAAGTAAACATGAGGTCACTGCAATAGGCAACATCGGGCAGAACCTTAACATGGTCTCGAACAGCTTCAACATCAACTGTACCTGCAATGTTCAAACCGCAGTGGCAAACCCAAACTCCTATCCTAACATCATCGGCTACCATGACTCTCTCATCCGAACTAGTCATTTGGGTCCAAGAGAAATGAAATCCGGATTTGCCGCATCGACCTTCGCATCTGATACCAGACGGAACTCGTTGTCAAAGTTTCTCCGGATGGTGGACAATCACTGAATCTATGCGAAACCTATTGAACCTAATAGAATCGAGCTTGATTCTCCAACATATAAATCTGGCCAATTCATCATTAAGTGATTTTCATTAAACATCATCCATTCGCTTTCTGTGTGCGTTTTCGACATATAGATTGGAATTCATTTTCGGATTTGAACAGCGTATGTACGGAATAATAAGTTCCTCATCATGGATGATATTGTACCAATTGATTCCCCTTTCAAGGAACGAAGCTGCAGACTGACTAGAACTCCTTGATTGCATAGATGTATTCGTGTTTGTGCTCACCGGCAATTTCCACTTTATTCCATTTCATCATCGCAAGAAGGTTCCAGAGTACATGATGGGACTCCAAATTGGTTGCTTTTGCAATCTCCCCCACAGTCTTCGGTCCATCAGCCAACTGCTTCAATATGTAGTTCCTTGTATACTCTTCATGGATAGTCTTCTCGATTAGGTTCTTGAATTTCTCTTGCGTCAGTTCGTCATTACGGACCAGCACGTCACCCTTTCCAATGAGCCAACGCAATCTTTCATCAGCGAATGCATCAGCCATCGCTTCCACACGCTTGATATCAGCTGTTTCTTTCATCATTGGACACCTCCTTTCGCCAATGTAATACTTGCACGCATAGCAGCTGCGCTTCCTGCAGCAACACTATCGGGTATATCCTTGGGTGACTCGGCACATCCGCAGACATAGATACCTGGGATTGTTGTGTCTACGGGATATATTGATGCATGCTCAACAGAAATGAATCCGTCGCTATCGAGCTGAAGTCCCATTTGATTTGAAAGGGCCCTCAATGTTCTGGGAGGCAGAATACCAGGGCTTATTACCACTAGCTCATGCTCATTCTCCAAAAACTCGCCGCTCTCAGTATTTTCGACTCGAACACGGATGTTTCTATTCTCTGGATTCTCGTTAACTTCACCGACTCGACCCCTGATGAACTTCACTCCGAATCGAGTCTTTGCCATCTCCTTGAACTCCTCGAAGCCTTTGCCAAATGCTCGAAGGTCTGCGTAATACAGTGTAACATCCTTCACATGATCATGAGCAAGCTCGAAAGCCATTACTGCGTTCTTGATTGAATACATGCAACATATTCTTGAACAATTAGGCACTCCCTTGTGCAAATCTCTGGCTCCCACGCATTGAACGAACCCTATTGAACGTGGTATCTTTCCATCGCTGAATCGCATGAGATGTCCACCAGTTGGCCCGGCTGCATTAATGATGCGTTCATATTCCAGCGCATGTATAACGTTCCTGTACTTCCCATAGCCTAGTCGAGGATATTTCGAAACATCGTAGAGTTCATAACCAGTCGCAACCACAATTGCTCCGACAGGAATCTCCACCTCCTCATCCTGAGCATCAAGCATTACAGCCTCTCTGACACATGCTTTCTCGCACATACCGCATCTTATGCAATTCTCACTGTCTATGGTATAAACTAGAGGCGTGTTTTGTGGGAATCCGATATATATCGCCTTTCGAAATCCGAGTCCCTGATCAAACTCGTTTGGAACCTCGATTGGACAGTGAGGAACGCAATCGCCACATCCAGAGCATTTCTCCTCGTCAATCTTCCGAGCTTTCCGCAAGACTTTGACTCGAAAATCCCCAGCTTTCCCAGTCACACCAACCACCTCAGAGTAGGTGAGAAGTTCAATATTTGGATGACGAGCTACCTCTGACAGACGTGGAGTCAGTATGCATGCACTGCAGTCAAGCGTCGGGAATGTCTTATCCAGCATAGCCATCACACCTCCAATTGAGGGGGATTTCTCAACCAGAACTACTCTATAATTCTGGTCGGCTATGTCCAACGCCGCCTGCATCCCTGCGACTCCGCCGCCTATCACCATAGCCGTTTCTGAAGGTAAGAGATGGTCGTAGGTGACCTTATCGCCAGCAATCGTCACTTCTTGGCACCTCCTTTCTTGCTTGCTCTCTTTGGCGCAGTTTTCTTAGGAGTCTTTTTGGGTGCAGCCTTCTTGGGGGTCTTTTTGGGTGTGGCTTTCTTAGTGGCCTTTTCCTTCTCTTGTGTCTTCGGCAATGGCTCTTTCTTAGTTTTCGAAATCTGAGCCAATGGACTTGGACCCAGTTTCTTTATTGTGTTGGTCATTTCAGTTATGCCATCAGCCCACTGTTGCCCCTCGGAAGCACTTGCCCACAAGAGCTTAAGCCTATCAGGATGAAGCCCCATCACATCCATGGCTACTGACAACGCGTCATAGCGAACCTGAGTTCTATAGTTGCCTGTCGCATAATGACAGTCTCCGATGTGGCATCCACTTATCATCACACCATCTGCACCATTCTTGAATGCTTGAAGGACCATTGATGGGTCAATGCGACCTGAGCACATCAGACGTATCACCTTAGCATTCGTAGGATACTGAATGCGGGAGATTCCCGCAAGATCAGCACCACCATAGGAACACCAATTGCAGGTGAACGCTACTATATTTGGTTCAAATCCTGAAACAGTCATGAAACAATCCCTCCTCTTGCACGAGCTGCTGTTTCTACTTGTGGCATGACCTGATCCTTGCGATAGTGACGCATGTCAATAGCATTTTGAGGACATCCTCCAGCGCATGTGCCGCAGCCCTGACAAAGCTCGAACATTACTTTGCGGTCATCACCAACACCAGCGATAGCCCCATACGGACATATGTCGTTGCATAGTCCACAATCGATACAAGCTTCGGTATCGATGTCTGCGAAAATAGGTTCCACCATAAACTCACCTGGCGCCATCAGCGACTGAGCTCCCGCAGCAGCGGCCTTTCCATATGCGACTGCTTTTGGAATGTCCATCGGACCGAGGATTGCCCCTGCAAGGAATACTCCATCTCTAAATGAATCAACAGGACGAAGCTTGGGGTGTGCTTCCATCAGGAAGCCCGCTTCACCTTGAGAGACATTCAGCCTCCTAGCCAAATCCTCTATTCCTGCTGGGGGTAGTAGTGCAGCTGCAAGAACGACCATATCATAGGTTAGCTCTAGACGTTCCCCAGTATAGAGGTCTTCTGCCAACACCTTCAGGTTCTTGGTCAGAGGATCCTGCTCAACTTCAGATGGCCTTCCCTTAATGACTGTAACACCCATCTCTCTGGCTCTTCGATATAGACTCTCATACCCGAGGCCGTGAGTGCGAACATCCATCGCAAAAATATGAACGTCTGTATTGGGATATTTCTCCATTATCTGCGTGGCTTGTTTGAATGAATTCTCGCAGCCATAATAGCAACAGTAGTCTTGATTGGTTCGACGGTCACGAGAGCCCACACATTGTACGAAGGCTACACGCTTTGGCAGTTCTCCATCTGATGGACGCTTCACCTTGCCATGAGTTGGCCCAGCAGCATTTGTGAGTCTTTCAAGTTGAACGTTTGTTATTACGTTATCAAAGGCGCCATATCCGAATTCCCTTGTTTTCGAGGGATCGTATATGTCAAATCCAGCGGCAACTATAATTGTGCCCACATTGATCTCTGTTATCTTGTCCTGCATGTCATAGTTGATGGCTCCTGTAGGACAATTTTTCTGGCAAACTCCACATTTGCCTTGAGTTATCATCCTACAATGTTCAGGGTCTATTGTATATGCAGATGGAACTGCCTGGGGGAATGGACGATACACAGCCTTACGTTTGGCCAAGCCAAACTCATACTCATTATCAACCTTGGATGGGCATTTGGTTTCGCAGATGCCACAACCATTACACTTCTCCAAATCGATGTAGCGTGTTTTCTCTCTGACACGCACTGTGAAGTTACCGACATAACCCTCTACACTCTCGACTTCGCTATAGGACATAAGATGTATCCTCGGGTGACGCCCTACCTCTGACATGATAGGTCCTAGAATGCAGATGCTGCAATCGTTTTGAGGAAACACTTTATCTAGCAAAGCCATTTGTCCGCCGATAGTTGGACGTTTCTCTATGAGATATGTTTCAAACCCAGCCTTTGCTAAATCAAGTGCAGCCGAGATTCCTGCGACTCCACCTCCAATCACTGCGGTCTTCGGGATTACTGTAACAGTCTTCCGCAGAAGCGGCTCAAGATTCTTGACTCTTTCAACAGACATTGCCACTAGTTCCTTGGCCTTGGCCGTGGCTTTCTCATTTTGACCCATATGGCACCAAGAAACATGTTCACGCAGATTGACCTGGTCATACAGGTATGGATTCAAGCCAGCATCCTCAATGCAGGCTCTGAATACTGGTTCATGGGTCCTGGGTGTACATGACGCTACAACAACTCTGTTGAGACTGTGCTCCTTGATCGCCTTCTTGATATTCTCTTGGCCGTCATCTGAACATGCGAAAAGCAAGTCAACAGAATATGCAACTCCAGGAAGATTCTTTGCGAACTCTGCAACAGCAGGACAGTCTACTGTTCCATTGATATTCAATCCACAATGACATGTGAATACTCCCCCTCTGACAGCATCATCAGCCATCATTTGCCACCTCCCTGAGCCGTAGCACCCTCCTTCAGCTTTGAAACGAAAGAAGCAGTGCTGGCTGTATGCTGTTGAAGCCCTATCTCTTTTGGACTGAAGCCAAATGCAAGAGCCAACAACTGGGGATAGTGGAGGACAGGGATGTTGAGGTCGTCAATGCCATATTTATTCTTGATAATTCTCTGTCCCATATCGTGTTGGATGTGACACAAGGAGCATACTGTGACAAGAGCATCCAAATCAGCTTCCTTTGCATCCTCCAGGCGATTCTTTAGAACCTCATCAGCCAAGTCGTCATTGGTCCCCCTTAGCAAGCCACCACAGCATCTGTGTCTTCCTGTGTATTGCTTGCTTGTGAGACCTAGCCCCTCTAGAATCTCATCGGCAAATGTGGGTCGTTCCGAGTATTCGATGTTGAGAATCTCATGAGGCTTAAGCATGTGACAACCATATCTCAGCCCAATCTCTAGACCTTCGAAATCCTTCACCATCTTGCTCTTAATAACATCCAAGCCAATCTGATTGTAAAGAAAGTCCACAAGATGAAATGCTTGGACTGTCCCGTTATACCTCAGTCCTGCTGGTCTTAGAATGCTGTTTATGCGTTCATGGACTCCAGGATACTTCTCTATTGTGTGATTGACTCTCTTATATGAGTGGAAACACCCACTGCACGGAGTCAACATGTCTAGTCCCATCTCTTCAGCCTTTGCGAGATTTCTAGAAGCCAGTGCTAGACTCGTTGTTTGGTCCAAAGACTGCATCCAGAAAGGTGCACAGCAGGTTTCATTAGGCACATCAATTACGTTAACGCCTAGATGCTGCAAGACTTTTCGCGTTGCAGCTTCATAACCAAGCAATGAGCGTCTTGAAGGAACAAGGCAGCCCCATGCAATTGCCATCTTCATTGTGTCTTGTCCCCCCCTTTGTACAGTGCTAGGATTTTGTCAAAGCCGGAAGCTTGTATGATTTTAGTTAGCTCTTCCATAGCAGGATCCTGCAATGGCGGAAGCTCAAGATTTGCACGCATTTTATCCACAGCAAAGGTCTTTGGAACGACACGACCATACGCTACTACAGTTCTGGCCATCTCCAGATATCCCCTAGCGGCATGCCCCTGTTTCACTGCCATATTTCGCAATATTGTCACAATATCAGTGAAGTTGACTTCCTGTACGCATCGCTCTTCACATGTGAAGCAGGCAGCGCACATCCAGATATCGTCGCTCGAGAGCACCAAGTCCTTGAGTCCAAGCAGTACATTTCCGAGCACCTTTCTAGGTCGGTAATCAGTTACAGCTCCAACTGGACATCCTCCAGAGCAGGCGCCACATTTCAAACAACGCAGAAGTCCTTCTCCACCAACTTGGTGAGCAACCTCATACTTGAAGGTCCTCTCTACATCCTCGTCCCGTATTGGTATATCGTCTCGTTGGGTTCTGACTTCATCAGTTTGCCCCATGTTTGTCACCTAGTACCCATGTTTCAGATCCCTGATGAGGTGCCGATGCTATCGTTGTCGATTCACATACTAGCCTCGATGAATCGAGACGAATAGGATGCAGTTCCACGCTTTCGATGTCCTACTTCAAATCAGGTTTCATGTCTTGTATCGTACAACGCATTATGAGCCAATCGAAGTATTATATCTCTGACGATTCTGAATTCCATTTCACTCTGCACAATCATTATCGATATGCTTAGAATATTGATGTTTCAATGTTTCAAAACGTGCATTAAATGAAATATCATGCAAAGGGAGTTTTTGAGCCCCTTCAAAAGCTCTTTTCATGAACAATGTCCTAGTAATAAAAGCAAGGACATTTGGATTGCCTGGGAGTCTATTTTTCTCGCTTCTGAACGTGATTCTCTGATAGAAGCGAAACAGAATCCTGTTTCACTGCTTTGGAGGTCATAAAGGAAGCTATGTTTTCCTACAATGTTTCTATCATCTCATCGAATCTAGAAAGACCGTTTCTGAGCTTATCAGAGTCATATCCAAATCCAATTCTAAGATATCGCTCCATTCCAAAATGCTCACCTGGAATGATGAGGAGACTCTTTTCTCGCAGCAATCGGTCTACCAGTTCAAGAGAGCTGATAGGCAGATTGTGTCTTGGAAAACAGATTGCAGCGGCTTGAGGAGGAATATACTCGAAGATCTCTAAGCGATCATCTAGCCATGCTTTCAGTATGTCCCAATTCCTCTTTATAATGCCAGCAGTTCTTCCGACTATCTTCTCACGCATCGTTGGTTGTAGGGCAATGGTCGCAAGCATATCACTAAGCTTGCCCGGACAGATGGTTGTATAGTCAGAGTAGGACCATAGCTCTTTCGTATGCTGTTGAGCCGAAGTCAAGATCCAACCAAGTCGAAGCCCCGGTAGTCCATAAGCCTTGGACAGGCTATTGGTCACTATGACCTTATCATAAAGGCCAAACATGCTTGGAGATCTCCCAGATTCAAGCTCAGCTCCTTGATAGATTTCATCAGATATCACCCACGCATCTACATCTGCAGCAATGTCAGCGACGGCTTTCAAGTTGTCGGCTTCTAAAATTGCTCCTGTTGGATTGTTCGGATTGCAGACCGTGATGGCTGCAGTCTTCTTTGAAACTGCACTCTTCAGCCCCTCTATATCAGGTAGCCAACGGTTCCCTTTCATCCGAAGATAGTACGGGATTACATCGCCACCCAAGCCCTTTGTGAGTCCGTGCATCTGCATGTAGTTCGGGAGCATCATGGCAATTTCATTGCGATCCTTATTCTCATGCAACAGGTTCCATATTGTGATGAAGTTGGCTTCAGCTCCACCATTTGTCACAAGCACGTTATCTGGCGTGGCACCCTCGTACATTCCCGCTATCGTTTCTCTAAGCTCAACAGTGCCATTTGTTTGCGAATAACCCAGACTCGTTTTGAACAGCTCATCACGCCGTTCATCATCAGGGACCAAATCAGCAATCGATAGGGGACTCACCCCACTCTCAGTGAGATTGATGTCAACAATATTCTCCCATTCAGATTGAATCCGCTCCATCTCAAACTCATCTAGCTTCAATCACTTCACCACCTGAAGACAGCTATAGCTTTGTTGCTTCAGAAGAAGGGCTCAATCCGAGCTATATAAGAAGTACGAAGCATCCTTCGAAATTCGTCAGGGAGAATGAGAAACATTGGATGATTTCACACTTGGCATCATATT
>JAHQWZ010000376.1 GCA_029856425.1 Candidatus Thorarchaeota archaeon | reverse complement strand
CGATAACGTAAACCCCCGCTTTTCTTGCCATCTTTTGGACCAGTTCAAAACGTTCTTCGGTTGGCTTCGACATTGCAGCTCTAATCTGATCTGCCTCTCTCTTTGGAAATTCCCAAGAACTTGTCATTCTGACCTCATGTTTGGCAAGATACGATGCAAGCAACAACATGTCAAGCAGAAGCGTATCGCGGTCATCAGTAATATCGCGGGCTCTCTTCGGTAGCTCCCTGCTAGGTTCAGGCTTCTCGGAGAACACATCCGACAAGAATGGCATGAGATAATCTAGAACTTTAAACTCCGCAACTTCCCTGCCAAAATCCGTAAGTCTAGACAGAAGTCTGCGAATTATTATGCCCTTTTTCCTTAGATCTCGCTCAGTTTGGTTGAGTTGTCCATAGCTGTAGATTTTCCGGAAAGGCTTAAGCCTATCATAGCTCATGGCACCCTTGTTTAGCACGAGCATTCCAAGAAGGTCCTTTTCCTTGTCAGAGAATGTGCCAAAAACACGGTTTCTGGTTGCCTTGTCTCTCATCTTTTCAGCAAGCAGCGATACTAGTTTCGTACCAGAGTCACTCCCACTGACTTCGATGTCCCAGTATTGACATGCAAACATCAAGTCCTCTCTAAGGATATGTTCTAGTTCTTTCTTGAGAGGTTCTTTGGACATCGTGCTCTATCCTGACTTGCTGGCTATTTGCCAAATCCTTGTGGCGGCATCCAAGAGCCCTGAGTTTCATACCATAAGACCATTACGGTTATGACCTTCATTTGAGAGGCAACCTTATTTTGGAATCATATGACAAAACTCTGGGTGCAACGTTTGGAGGCTCCACTCTGGAGTGTGAAATATAGTCCAAGGACTTGGAATGATTTCGTTGGACAGGACAACGCCATAGCGCAACTGCGGAATTTAGCGGAATCTGGTTCATGTCCGAATATGATCCTATATGGTCCAAACGGAACTGGAAAGACTAGTGCGGCACAGATCTTCTCTAAGGCGCTTTTGGGTGATACGCTTGCCGCAAATTACAAGATGCTTAACCTTCGCGACGTTTCCGATTACTCTATAGCTAAAGCAAAACGTGATATCAAAGACTTGGCCAAGCTGGACCGAAGTAAACGTTCTGAACTTGATGAGTACATGTCAATAGTGTTCAAGGAAGTCAAAGCTGAGCTGAAGGCTAAGGGTCAAACACGCGATCCAAATAAATCCCAGCTTCTGCAGGGAGCAATCAGAATCTTCGCTTCGACCGTGACAGTGGCAGACGCGATGATTAAGATTCTTGTTCTTGATGAGGCTGATGTGTTGACTCGTAGCATGCAACAGGCACTTAGAAGGACCATGGAAATCTATAATGAAGCATGCCGTTTCATATTTACAACTCCCACTTTAGCTGGCTGGAGTCCAGCAGTGATTTCCCGATCCCTGATGATTAACTTCCCAAGTCCGTCAAATGATGTGATCGTTTCATTGGTTGGAAGAATTGCAGAATCTGAGAGAGTCGAGGTGGACTGTGCTGGCGTGAACGCAATTGCTCGGGAGTCCAATGGTGATATGCGACGTGCTATCAACTTGCTTCAGGTCGCATCTGCAAAGGGCAAGCCTGTTACTGAGGATGGGGTCTATGCATGTTCTGAAACGATCCTTACAAAAGGGGTACGCAATATGGTTTCTGCAGCCATTGACGGATCGTTTGTTATTGCAAGAGAATCACTAAGGGGACTCTTGGCCCTTGAAGGATATTCCCCAAGTGACGTTCTGCTTCAGATCGAGCGGGACCTACTAAGTCGGCCCTTCGAACCCACTGTACTCACAAGCCTCTTGGATAGAATAGCAGAGATAGATTATCGTTTCATTCAAGCTCAAAATCCCTTCATTCAAATCACTGCATTATTGGCATCAATTGGGAGAATCGCTTCCGTTTCTGCTTAAAACAGCGGTTCGACAGAGTCTTTGAAACTTACGCGCCTACTTAATCTCGTGGCTTGATTTGGAGAGAGCTTCTGGAGATCATACATGAATTCGGCTGAAATCCGATTTCCATCTCTTGATATCATCTCGTTTTCTAGAGCGACTGAGAGAAGACGTCTGATGCTACTAGGTCTTCC
>JAHQWZ010000375.1 GCA_029856425.1 Candidatus Thorarchaeota archaeon | reverse complement strand
AAGAATGTATTGCTGCTGTCATGCGCACCTAGAGGTATTTTGATGCCTCAATCTGAGCCAACTTGACACCCGCACTATGGGAGTATCTGTTGAATAGGAGATAGCACACCAAGGAGAAGACACCTAGTACGGCGTAGGCTGATAATGCGCCAAGCAAATCACCGTAAAATCCTCCAGCGAGGGCTGCAACACCAATAATGCTGTAAATGCCGATGTAGCCAAGCAGATAGGGGACAAGCTGCGCTCTCAACATTGACCACCCACGGATAGGCATCTGAACTGCGGACCCTCTTTGCCGCTCAATCATACGTTGTGCTTTGAAATCCCCACCCATTGCGGCTGCATTTGCAGCAATCGATCCGGCAGCGAGACAGATGAAGACAGATGCAATCACAATTGCAGGAAGAAGAGACCACAATGCAGGATTGATGATTAGAAGCAAAAGCGACCCCGCTGCTGTTGCTCCGATCACAAAAGGCACAGCACTAATTGCCTTTCCCTTTATATAATCAGCAAAGTTGGCAGCTGCAAGTTGCAGGGTCATTAGATTTGATCCCTCGTATACAGTTTCATAGCCAGCAAAGTATACTCCGTACGAAACCATGAATGGAATCAGGGCCGCCAACAGGAAGTATGGAGTGAAGGCGAAGATGCTCTCACCAAGTCCTATGAATGGGATAACGAACCAAATAGCCATGCGCATCGGACCAACTAAGTATTGGGCTAGAACCCTACCTTCTCTACGGATGGAGGATATATTATACCAGATTGAAACACTGATTGTCTGATTGAAACGAAGTCCGGGTATTGGCTGGGGATTCCAAGAGGTGTGCGCTAAGGGAATTTGCTCCTTTGTGGACCTCTTCGATCCAGCAGCCAGCCAGCCGCTATAGTGAGCCCTCTCGCTCACAATGGAATTTGCATAGACCAGCTCAAATGCAACGACGGTAAACAGCACACCAAGCAAGATATCCTGCAATTGAAGTGGTGCTCCAACCAAGATGTTAAGCGAAAGAGCGCTCACTGCATATCCAGGACTGATATCAGAAGCGAATCCTATGTCACGAAGTATCTGAAAGAATCCCTCAAAGATACCTGAGCCGCCATCCCCTAGCCAAATGAAGACATAGTAGAGCGTACTGATGACAATTGCCAAACTGGTCCCCAGGAACCAACCTATCTGCTTTAGAGTACGTCTTCCTGCAAACAGACGAGAGAAGAGAAGACCAAGAAGACCCCCTAGTGAAACTCCCAAGGTGACCACTGAGAAGAGCAATACTATGAAGACCGGAATTGAAAGAGCTGCCAGTGGAACAGGGGAAACAATGCTGAGGCCAATGAAGATAGGTACTCCTATGACCATCCAGATCGTTGAGTTATAGAGGATGATTATGATTGTCTTCTCGAGAAACACGGTCCGCATGGGAATGGGCATTGTTAGAAGATACTCCATTCGATTGACATTTCCTACGGTGGTCGCAGAAACTGCAATTGAACCAATGAAGCCAAAGATGAAAATCAAATTGAATATGGTTGCACCAAGTCCGGGGTCGGAAATCACAATATCCGCGATGAATCTCCAGCCAAATAGAGGGACAATAGTGACGATCGCCCATATTATGACAACTGCAATTACTACAAACACCAGAGGACGGAGGAACCGTCTCAAGGCACTCTTTTGCTCAGTGCGCTTGCCTTTTGCTCCTGAAATCCTGAATGTCTGATTCAGGTCCTGCCGCAGCAGAAGAAGAATGTCTGCAAGTGTCACTGAACCCCACCCAAGTACTCTGCAATCTTCTGCATATCTGGTCCGCCTGTAAGAGACAAGAATATCTCTTCTAGACTACTCTGGCCCTTTGCTTGGACGCGAAGCTCATCCATTGTTCCTTCTGCGATCAGCTTCCCTTCATTGATGATTCCAATTCGGTCACACATTTGCTCTGCAATCTCTAGCACATGTGTGCTCATTAGAATAGTAGCTCCCCGTGACCGGAGTCCATTGAGAATCTCCTTGATTGTGGCGGCACCTCTTGGATCGATGCCAGCCTGTACCTCATCCAAGATGAGAACTTGAGGTCGATGAATCAGCGCTGCCACCAAGCCGATCTTCCTA
>JAHQWZ010000374.1 GCA_029856425.1 Candidatus Thorarchaeota archaeon | reverse complement strand
CCCCACCAGGTCTTTTCTTTTGTTCAATTTCAATTCCCTCGATGAAACTATACGCCAAATGTAGTAGAACCGAAGATTTATAAGAAAATGTAATAATGTACAGTTGGCGTATAGATAATGACCGAGGACTTGAACGATGTAAAACGCGAACTCGAAGAGATTCGCAGAATAAAGGAGGAAATGAAACGCGAGCTGGAGGAGGCCAAACGAGCTCGCCTGGAGGCGCTGAATCGTGAGGAGATTGAGCGACCAAGGCCACCCAAACCGCCCAAGCCTGCTAGAGTCCCAAGGGCACCAAGAGTTCCACGTCGTGCGTCTATTGTTGATCTCCGGGGACTTACTGATAGCCTTGAAGAAATGATGGTTGGTCTAGAGGACTCCATTCGAGAGTCTGTAAGTGGGTTTGAGGAGTTGGGACGTTCTTTCTCAGGCCCAGTCCTACATACCCGCACGGGCAAGAAACGAAAGAAGAAACGCGACCGAGATATCGAGATGATTCCCCCTGAGAGAGTGGCAAAGATCGTCAGTCCGTTGGGTAGTGAGGAACGGCTCAAAATCTTGGACTTTCTTAAGGAGGGGGGACGAACCTTTAACGACCTCGAGAATCATACCGGCAAGACAGGGAGCTCACTCACACACCATCTCAATCCCCTGCTGGATGCTGGCTATGTGATTAAGGGCGAAGTCCGTGGAACCTACTATGTAACTGTAGAGGGCCGTCTTGCATACCGCCTTGCCCAATGGCTAACAAGCAAAGTAGAGAGGCAACAGGAGAGAGCTGGTAATGGCAATGGCGAAGGGCCCCTCAGAGTTGCGGTTGACAAGAACAATGAGGACGAGTTTAGTTTTAGCCTGAACGAGGACGTTGACGAAGAAGCTGAAGAAGATGAAGATGAACTCCATGACCATGTTCAGGATGAGATAGCCACGTATCATGACAAGATGGAGGAGTACCAAGATCAACTTGATGGGATTCAAGGAAAGATGAATGAGATTCAGGATCACATGGATGAAGAGATTGAGGAACTTGAAGAGGAGGAAGACTGGTAATGAAGAATCTGAAAACGTCAGGCCCTGTTATGATTACAGCAGGTTCCTACGAGCTAATCTCCACCGAAAAGGCATTAGTGAATCTGAGTGAGGGCTGTGTCTGGATATACGTCGTTAACAATGGTGACCGTGTTGGCATAGCTTTTGCAGGACATGGGCGACTCGCTGTAGATGCCATAACCGAAACCGATGCTGGTGCAATTGGCAAGTCAGTAGCCACTGGCCTTGAAGGTATGCAGCTATTTCTCGGAGAAACGCAGATTGAAAGGATATCAAGAGAAGCTACACTCTCGGAAATGGAACATTTAGGATACAGTGGCTCTGAGGATTTCATATCTACAGTAGACTCTATCATCAAGAACAAAGTGAATGGTGATACAAAGGTCAACGTAGAGAACCAGGAATCCAATGTTCTGATTGGCACTGGGGAGGATGAGAAGGCGATTGTACTTGTGACAACTGAGGGGAAGGAGGACCTAGTCTTCTCGTACGGTAAGAATGTGTATGTAGTAGGTGAACAAGAAATGGTTTCTGTGGACAGGTCTGGTGTAAGAATTAGAGGGAAGCATGGCAAGGCACTCTCTGTGACTAAAGATGGGATCACTGGCCTAGAATGCCTAGAGAACCTGGGCGAAATCATCGAGGAGGCAGTCAGTAGCGCGATGAGCGGACTTGCCAGTATTAAGCCCCTAAAGTCCATGAAGGCAATTCGGTCAATTCCCCATGCATGGGACAACGTGGATGACTTCGATTGGGACGATTGACACTATTTCCATTTCTGAATTAATCCTAGGTCCCCGCCCTTATTTGCGGGGGCTGCCTTTTTAATCAATTCACGAAATCAAACCTTGACCTCGACTTAGTACTTCCATCGCTCTCGGTCGTATCTGCAGCTCGTATAGCGAGTAGTACTTGCCTTTCTTTAACATGAGTTCCCTATGAGTACCCGTTTCTACAATCTTTCCATCTTCAATAACAACAATTCGATCGGCATTGACAATTGTTGACAAACGATGAGCAATAACAATTGAGGTCCTACCCTGCAGTAGAGTCTTCATGCCCTGCTGAAT
>JAHQWZ010000373.1 GCA_029856425.1 Candidatus Thorarchaeota archaeon | reverse complement strand
GATTGAATCATTCAAAGGGACAAGATTCAGAAACAGGTGATCGTAGCTCACTGAACCTGCCTGAGAGTCAAGTCATCGAGATTAATGAAACTGCGGCAACGAATCCAAACACTATAGTTGTCCTCATCGCGGGCAGTCCACTTGCTATGGACGGCTGGCTGGAGAATGTCCCTGTCGTTCTTGAGGCATGGTACTCAGGCATGGAAGGAGGCAGGGCAATTGCTAACGTACTCTTTGGGGATGTCAATCCGTCAGGCAGACTTCCGATGACATTCCCTTTGAAGTTGTCAGACTCACCAGCTCACAGTACCGAATCCCCACGCACATTTCCAGGTGTGGACAAGAAGGTGTATTATGACGAGGGAGTCTTTGTAGGCTATAGATGGTTTGATCAAAAGGAGATTAGCCCACTCTTCCCATTCGGACATGGTCTTTCATACACGGATTTTGAACAGAAGAATCTCAACCTGCAGAAGCCGACTCTATCAAGCATCGATGATAAGCTGACAGCTACGGTAGATGTTGAGAATGTAGGCAATCGCAAAGGCTCTGAGGTTGTACAACTCTATTTCACTGACATTGAATGCAGCGTTCCTAGACCGCCAAAGGAGCTGTGTGGCTTCGAAAAGGTAACGCTAGACCCTGGTGACGTGAGGACGGTTGCTGTCGAAGTAAAAGCTGCTGACTTGGCATTCTATGACATTGAGGAGCACCGTTGGATGATAGAAGCCGGCCAATTCAAGATTCATTCAGGGAAGTCTTCTCGTCAGATTCTTCTTGAAACAGACTTAAACTACACAGGTCAACTATGAAATCAACACTCGATTCTCTTCACAGCAACTGCAGTTGGGTCAGTCGGGATTTCAGATCCCATAGCAACCAAGCTAACGGTCATGGTTGCAGGCGTATCTAGAGGTTTCCTCCAATTCCTGCGAGTTGAACCAGACTCTGTATCGAAAGTCTTCACCAGGTTTCTCACTATCTCGATAATTCGGGTCAAATTGGCGATATCACCAACTCTGAAGGCAACCATTTTAGTAATCACCGTGCACTCGTCTTTTGATGTAGTCTGAGAATCTTGAGTGACTGAGAGTAGGAGCTCAGTAACGAAGCGATTGAGTGTTAACGGAAGGGTTTCGAGTGACATTACCCAGCGTTCAAAAATTCCAATATTGTTTGTTTGAGCTGCATATTCCTGAATGCCTTTTGAGGAAAGGCTCTTAGCCTCATCAAGGAGATTCTTTGAGATATAGTAATGCAGACTGTATCGCATATCGGAAACATCTACTTCCTCCTTGGAAAGAACTTCAGCATCGGAAAGCAATGCAAGATTCCTGAACATAGTGGCTTTGCTAAGACCAGTTGCTTCTCTGAGCTTTGCTGGTGTAGTGCGGCCAAACAACATGAGATATGAATAAACAAGCAAGCAAGACTCTGTGTTGATGATCTTCAGTAATTGTCTGATTCTCTCAAAATCCTGCTTCAATTTAACGAGTTTGTCTTTCTTGGAAGGAATAGGAACAACCTCCTTTTGGCAACCTATCTCATAGCCGAGCCACTTTAAAGGATTAGCTCCTATCCCCTGAGGCTCCTTGCTTCTAATTCCCGCTATGTTTTGCCAATGCAAAGCGATGATTTGGATAATCGAGAGTTAGCTCATAATCCTTCAAGAATGGATAACCGATGATACCATAGTCAATCTTCTCGCCTTCTGGTGTTACAACTCCTAGATCGATAACTCCCATTACTGCTTCATTCAGCTCCGCTGAGCCAATGGTGATGCTTCGTACCATTGCACCATATCCCATCGCTCGTCCAGCAACTCCAACGCATTCGCCTCCAGAGCAGCCTGTAGCCTCAATCATACCTTCTGGCATTTCGTCAGAGACACCAATTGCACTTGCTACTGTAGGAGTCATAACATTGCCACTCGACCCGGTGTCCAATATATGATCAAAAGGGCCTTTGCCATTTATATAAACGGGCACACCAACTAGATGCGAATTCATCAGAAGCTTGAAAGGTATCCAATCGATATTATCAGTGTCATTATTGCCGTTGCTTCTCTCCATCTCGAATTCAAGAGCGCTGTAGTGGACTCTAATCTTGTAATCCTTAAGC
>JAHQWZ010000372.1 GCA_029856425.1 Candidatus Thorarchaeota archaeon | reverse complement strand
CTTTTAGCTCTTCAATTGGTTTCTTCTTTGCCACATAGCAGATGATGCACAGCTCGTTCGTCTTCTCACCATCAACGTACCTATAGCCTATTGCTAGGGCCACTACTCCTGACTTCCCCATCAGCTCCTCTTCATATGCTGCCTTGACCCGTTTTACCTCTTCCATTGTTACCATCGAGCAACCTCACTCTGTCACCAAATTGGCTTCTAACTGATCCAGATAGATCTGTATCGGGTTTGCAATTGTGATGTTCTGCGCGTCACTGCCTGCGAAGAGCTTGCCGACAGCGTACCCCTCATTGTCTAGAATCAAACTTCCCGAGTCACCTCCAGCACTAAAGCCCTCCTTGGTTATGATTATCTGGTCGCTGAAATACGCGAATCTTCCGCCATAGCCAACGGGACCTACTGTAGCATCTATACCAGTCACCACTCCGTCCACTGTGTGACATGATGTTCTCCCAGACTTCTGAACAAGCATGTCTAGCTCAGCATGCCTGACTCCCTTGGGAACCCCTATGTCCACGATGTTTGGTGAAACATCATTCTCAGCCACCTCAATCAAGGCTCCATCGACCTGATTGTACACGGGATATGCGACAACTGGTTTCAGCCTAGTCATTCTTCCAAACGCCTTCGCAGGAACGTTGTAGATTCCACTCCAGAATCGCGCTGCAGCACATTCACTCGGGTCTAGGGTGAAATTAATCGGTACGAATCTCAAGAGATGTCCTATTGTATCGTCTTGAACTGTGCCTCCATCATATGCAGCGGGCTGCAGGTAGGGGTCTCCAATCTGCGCATCATTCGAGTTTGCCCCAACATGATTGTTGGTGCCTATGCAGATTTTGCCAGCCCTCTTATCCCTGAGCAACTCTCCGTTCGTGCCTGCGGTCACCAGATAGTGTCCTCCTGACGTTCCCATTGGGCATGGTCTATGTCGAGCCTTCTTGTCTATTTGTAATGCCCTAAGTTTCCCGACCTCAATCACGTCAGTCATTTCATCTTCTATCTTAGTGGGTATGATGTCCTGTTTCTTCAGGTCCTGTTCCTTGATTTTCTTCTCCACCAACAACACAATACTCAACGCGCGGGTCATATCTCCCCCGGTGATCTTGTATCCAATCATCACTCCCACCACATTAGCTATCCTCAACAGCCGCGCCTCATGCATCCTCCTTATCTCTTCTATTTTCATCCTGCTCAGCCGCCTATTCGAACTCTCATCTCACATACCTAAGGCATCAAAACTCTGATGTATACGGTCCCATTGTAGAAATGGGGCAGCTTCTACTTGAGTCTTTTCGCTAATGGCTGCATGCAGGAAACTCACTCATAATGTATCAGATAATTCCTGCAGTGATATTGGATGAAGCCGATCCCAGCACAGATTCTAATACTCATGACTTTCAGCTGCTTGGACGGGTATGGATTCACTCCCTATCAGCTTTAGCTACAGTTTCCACTGTTGTTTCTATTCTTGTCTTGAAGAAATAAAATGCGGACAATCATGGTTCATAGTGTCCTTTTCCCCACACATATTCCCGCTCGTGCGCAGTTAAGAAGTGATTTATTGATTTACAGAGGAGCCAAGAAGAATTGAGAGGCTATACCATGCTGAAACAGATCACTCAGGAGGACTTCAACAGGATTGAATCACTGTTTAATGACCTGATAGAGAAACGGAAGTCTACGGAGTATGCCCTGTCTGAAACCGTCAAAGATGACGTAAGGAAATGGATATCGAATGGCGATGCTGTCATCCTCGCTTTATTCGAAAGGACAAGACCGCTTGGATTTGTGATGAGTTATCCAGAGTCCTATATGATTGGCATTATCCATGTGGATGACACAAATGGTGATAGTTCAAAGGTGAGGAAACGCCTCTTTGACGAGGCATTCACCGACCTATCAAAGGAGAATGCCATAATCAGAACAGGCGGCCCTAGTATAGACCCTGACCTCTCTGAGCATATCCTGAAGAAGGGATTCAGGAGATACGACCGTGCGACAATGAGAATCGCAAGGAAGGACATAGATTCACTTTCACAGCCATCTCTACCTGACGAGTTCGATTTTGGGACTTATGGGGCAGAGATGCGCAGAATGGTTGCGAAACTGATCCACAAG
>JAHQWZ010000371.1 GCA_029856425.1 Candidatus Thorarchaeota archaeon | reverse complement strand
GACGTTGTGAGTTTTCTCTAGAGGCATGTCAAGTTCCTTCATTACAGCCTCAATAGTTCGTAGGTTTACCTGAGTGAAGAATATCCAGTCTATATCCTCCATGGAAAGATTTGCCTTTGATACACAATCTCTTGTCAGGATTGGCCAATGCTGAAGGTTTGTATCTGCCGGAAAGCGCTTACGGAAGGCAAGATGATGCCTATGATTCCGAATCGCTTCTACAGTTGGGGGTTCTGCTGTTCCTCCGACGAATACTCCTAGATGGTCATGGAAGGAGCCATCTGCAATCAGTTTTGAGGCAATGAATCCTTCTTGGTCTTCACTGGCTCGCACTAACACGGCTCCTGCAGCATCTGCAAATAACGTGCAGGTATAATGATCAGTCCAATCTACAAATTTCGTCATTCCATAGGCACCAATGACCAAAACAGAATCAATGTCTGAATCTGTTTTGATATATCGAGAAGCTATATCCATAGAGGTGACCAAACCTGCACATGCACAATTTACATCAAACGTGCCAGCATTCTTCGCACCTAGCTTGTGTTGAACAACCACCGATGTTGCAGGAGATAGATAGTCAGGAGTATCAGTACTCAGGATGATTAGGTCGAGCTCATTAGCTTCCAATCCTGCATTTTCCATTGCTTGACGACCTGCATGAAGTGCAAGATCAGATGTCACCTCATCTTCAGCCATGATATGACGCTGCTTGATGCCAACATTCTCCACCAACCAATTTGCAGTCCCAGGACGACCAAGCATCTGCTCAATCTCTTCATTGGTCAACGTCTTCTCAGGGACGTACATTCCCAAACCTGCAACTATCGCCGACCGAACCATTTAAACCATCCTCTGGGCCTGATTTTGCGGACCACGGATTCCATTGCTTACAAAATCACCTTCTTCATGATTTTAGCAGTAGGCTATCGCTTCTCCACTTCTTCTATGAAACTCATTACTTCACTATTGAACACTTCATATTTCTCAATGATGCTAAAATGTGACCCACCCTGTATCATAATCAATTTCGATGTGGATATGTTATTAGCAAGCAGCTTAGCATTCCCTGGCGGCACTGCAAGGTCACTATCTCCATGTAGGATGAGTGTAGGTACGGCAATCTGTTTCACTTGCTCTTCGGCGTTGAAAGCACTCACTGCAGAAGATTGATGCACTTGTGCATATACAGGCGCAGGATACTGTTGTACCCATTCGTCTATCAGTTCCATCACTGACTTGTTGTCTTGGAGGAATTCTAGGCTGAAGGTAGCTCTATAACGCATCTGCCTTGCCTGCTCTTTCGAGATTGTTTCAGTGGGTAGAGCAATTAGTAAAGCCATTGTCTTGTCATCCATAGGAATAGCATTGAGTCCCCCAAAGTTGCTTGAAACAATAATCAAGCTTCGTAGTTTTTCAGGATAGGAAATGGCAATTTGCTGTGCAATCAGTCCACCCATTGAAATCCCTATTGTGTGGGCGGTTTCAATGCCCAATGCTTTCATCAGACCGACAGTATCGTCTGCGAACATCTGCATTGTATACGGATAGTCAGGCTTGGAGCTTCTTCCGGCTCCACGATTATCAAAGACTACACATTTGTACCGCTCCTTAAAGGCGGGGATTTGTCGGAACCATATCCAACGATAACTAGCCCATCCTCCAATGAACACAACGGGTGGAGCATTGGACGGCCCATGAATCTCATAATAGATATCGACACCTTTTACAGTTGCATAAGGCAAATCATTCACCCTCCTCTGGTTCTGCCTTCTTCCTTGAGGAGATTTTAGTCATAATTCCATCACCATTTTAGAGACTGATAATCAGCAGGAATAGGAACAGACCTATTGCCCCTAGTAATGTAAATATCCAATAATCAGAATCCTTTATTCCAAACTCAAATCGACCTATCTTCAGTTGTTGTATTCTTTCTTTGAATAATCGAGCTTTGCTACTAATCGAACCAACAATACCCAAGGGCATAAACAAGACAATCAAGACATACATCACTCCCAGTGCGACCAACCATAATTCTCCGGGGAGATTTAGCCCCTCCGAAATAAGGTCTACCAAGTATAGCTCTGAGTATTCCACGACTCCTGCTCCAAATAAAGGACCAAGTAGTGTGCCAATTC
>JAHQWZ010000370.1 GCA_029856425.1 Candidatus Thorarchaeota archaeon | reverse complement strand
ATTCAGCATGCCATCCAGGCCGACCCTTCCCCCAAGGGCTATCCCAGGAGGGCTCTCCTGGTTTTTCCGCCTTCCAGAGAGCAAAGTCACGCGGGTCCTGCTTCTTGTCATCCACTTCTACTCTTGCTCCAGCAGATGACTCATCAGTAGAGATCTTAGACAAGACACCATATTTTTCCATTTCACTCACATCAAAGTAGACGTCACCCTCTACCTCGTATCCCTTGCCGTTCTTGACGATTAAATCGACCATCTCAATGATGTCATCAATGTGCTCAGTGGCTCTAGGGTTGATAGTCGCTGGCTTGAGGTTCAACTGTTCAGCTATTCGCATGTACTCGGCGATGAATTTGCTGGCTAGCTCTTGAATAGAAATTCCCTCTTCATTGGCTCGGTCGATCATTTTGTCATCGACATCAGTGAAGTTAGTAGCGTAGTAGACACGATACCCGCTATACTCCAGGTAGCGACGAATTGTGTCAAACACCGCAAATGACCTGGCATTGCCTATGTGAGGATAATCGTAAACCGTCGGACCACAGACATACATCCGCACGTTGTTTCCATCAAGTGGTCTGAATTCCTCTTTGGTCTTGTTTAGAGTGTTGTAGACTTGTAGCATTGTCACTACCCATTTTCGCAACTGCTGATTCGCATAAAAAGGCGTCTGCAAATATTGCCCCGAATTTCTATCACCACGAATTGATAAGGCAGTTTGCACCTATCACATTGCGGTGCTTTACGCTAATGAATCTGGGTGTTGAGAAGGCTCTCAATAGAGCATCCGCTCTTTGTGATGAAGAGTGCGATGGTGACGCAGAACGAGTACTACTGGAAGCTCTAGAAAAGCATCCAAAGAACCTAGATCTAAGAACGATGCTGGGTAAAGTCCAGTCACGACTACACAGAGAGGAAGAAGCTGAAATCACCCTAAGGAGGGTTCTGGAGGAGAATCCTCTACATGAAGACGCGTCATGTGCCTTAGGTCGTCTGCTGGACCAGTCACTTAGGTCAGACGAGGCTGAACAAGTCTACCGAGAACTACTGAAGGAGTCTCCTGGCAGTCATTGCGCAATGGATGACTTCTGCCGTTTGGTTCTAGCAGAAGGAAGATCCCTTGAAGCACTAGATATCGCTAGAAGGCATGCTGATAGATTTCCAAATCATATTGAAGCTTACGATGGACTCAGATACATACTAGTAGTTATAGAGGATGAACTCTCTGAAGGATACATCAGCGATTCAATAAGTGATGAGACCTTAGAACGTCTAGTGGTTAACCTGCTGGAGCAGTATGAGGTAATTCTGAAAATGGAGAATAATGTCGGCTCATTTTCTGCTTTACCTGAGACTATCTCTTGCGATTTGGAGAGTGAATACTTGCGAATAGTCGGCGAATTAGAACATTTGTCGGAAATCATAAGCAATCGAGGCGTCAACCTTCCATCATTGCTTGCGAATCAATTGTCAGCTTCTGTCAAGGAAGGGTCATCAAGGCGAGAGAGAATCTAGATTCCTCTATTGCCATTTGTAGCCGTGTAGGACAGAGTCTTGGAAGGAATCCTTCTTACTCAGAAAAATGAGGTCTTGTTGTGGATCCTGAAGGAGCCAAATATGCAGATTAGAACCCTCGAGCGCTTGAAGCATGTCGATTCGATTCTTTGGCTTTAATCCCATTACCTTGAGAAGACTAGCTAGGTTGACGACTCTGTCCAGATTCTTCTTAGCTGTTGCGACGATTCTTGTCTTGGATCCAAGTTCCATTTGGAGGATTTCACTATCACGCAGCACAGCTTTGATTCTCAATGAAACCATAGGATGAATGGAGTCGAGAAGAAAATAAGCATACCGGCCTAGAACAAAGACTTAATATATCTCATATATGAGATAGGATAACATATCTCTTGCATGAGATAAGTATAACAGAGGAAGGATGCAAAAAATGAGAATGAAAATTCAGCTTGGCAAGGATTCTGGTCATCCGCATGTTCCTGTAATGATAAATGACCAGGGGCCTTTCACATTTGCTTTGGATACAGGTGCCAGTGCAACCACGATTTCCAAATCTCTTGCAGACCAATTGGGGATTCCAACTTATGCAGGAAAGAAGGCGAAAGCCAGTGGTATTGGAGGAAATC
>JAHQWZ010000369.1 GCA_029856425.1 Candidatus Thorarchaeota archaeon | reverse complement strand
GAAGTTCTTGAGAGGGCAGGAATATTCCCGAGTCTGGAAGAGGCTCTGGCTGATATGCATGCTTCTTGGGCAGCCACAGCGAGAGTAGGAAGAAATCATAGTGTGACTCGCGCGGCTGTACCTCTTCCTGATTTACCGGACCCTTTTAGTGTGAGCGGAGATGTTGCACTGGTGTTTGGAAGAGAAGATGCAGGGTTGACAAATGAAGAGGTTGCTCTATGTGATCTTGCATTCACCATACCAGTTTCCAAGGAATACCCCAGCATGAACCTCAGTCATGCTATTGCTGTGACTCTGTATGAGTTGTTCAACAAGTATGGATCTGAAGAGCCTCCAGAGCCCACAGAAGCCAAGCCTGCGACAAGGGAAGAACGAGAGATTGTGTATGGATTCTTCGATGAGGTTGTGGACGATTTGGACCTCAAGGATTACAGGATACCCATTGCTAAACAAGTATTCAGAAACCTACTTGGCAGGGCATACATGACTGGGCGCGAAGTCGCAACAATGACTGGAGTTGTCAGGAAAATCAGAGATTTGATAAGAAAAGAGAAATAGGAAACCCATTTGGAAATGAGACGAGGTTCGTACTCGCCTTAGGAGGACTTCGTTGGATCTTCTGTTTGAAGGAGTTCACTGGATAATTGAGATAATACTCCTGATCTTTCTATTCCTGTTTCTCTGGGTCTGTGTCTGTGTCAGATCAATCCGATACTTCTGGAAGTTCCCAATGCCTTCCTCCATGGGCAATTTAATCGCTGCAGGTCCATACAGGAATAGGGCTCAACCACCCTCGATGATTATCGAAGCAATTGGTGCGAAACCAGGAATGACTGTTGTTGACCTGGGATGTGGATCTGGTCTTTATACTGTGGCAGTCGCAAAAGCAATTCAGCCTGATGGAGTGGTCTACGCGGTTGACATCCAAGAAGGAATGCTTGAGAAGCTAAGGAACAGGATGAAGCAAGATGGCGTAGAAAACATCTTTCCAATTCTTGCAGATGCAGAAGGCCATATTCCTCTTGATGACGGCATTGCTGATGCCGTGTTCTCAGTCGCGGTCATTCCAGAGATTCCAGATCCTGTAAAAGCCATGGAACAGATAAAGCGGCTAATGGCTGACAATGGGGTCTTTGCAGAAGCCGAATTATTACTTGACCCGGACTACCCTCTCAGGCGAACCGTCATCAAATGGGCCGAAAGAGCTGGATTGACTCTAGAGAATAAAGTGGGCAGTGCCTTTCGATATGTGCTAGTATTCAGAAAAGAACAGACTTAGGTCCTACTGTCTATCTAAGATACAGATGAGCTAGCCCCGCAATAGAAGAGATGAAACTATGCGCCATAGCCAAGCTTCTTTTTCAAGTCTGGGTCGATCTTGTCAAAGCGAACCTTGCAGGGAGTAGGCATCTTTGGAGCAGCCTTGTTTAGAGCAATCATTGCTTCCTTTATGTACGCAGGATTTGTGCGTATTGTAATCAGAGGCTGATTGGGTTTGACTCTGGCAGCAATACCAATGACCTTGCCAAACGCCTTTCTCATACCATCCTGCACACGGTCCGCTCCTGCTCCTGAGATCATCTTGTTCTCGCGGAGGTAATGGTAGGGTTTGACACGAATTCGGAGATGGTAGTTCTTCCGACCGGCCTTTCTGGTCATGTGTCGGTTTGATGCCACTCGTGCAGCTTCAAGAGCCTGATGGCGAATCTGACATCTCTCAAGACCATACAGAGATAGCTCGACCGGAAAATCGCCACCAGATTCTCCCATGTCAAAGCTGACTATTCTGCTAGCTGGCTGACGATGTATGTACTTCTTGCGAACGAATGGAGGGCGATCTGCCTCTCGATAACAGTGACCTGGACGCTTTGCCATAATGTTTCACCTGAATGGTCTACGGCCTAACACATGACCGAATTCATTCGAGAGCCAAGTTGAACGAATAAAAGGATTATGGCCTAGGAAGGTAAAGATTGTACGAGAATAAAACACCCCGTTGGACTGGAATTATGAGAGAGAACCATCCAAGTGGGACTAGTGGCTTGGACCGCGTTCCCGCATTGATGGATGAGTTCTCGATGATCGGCGTCTCAAACAACCGGAGTGCAGGCTCAGTCCTGCCTCCACCATCGGGTGTGCATAAGAAGAGCAGAAGCACATCCTCAGAAGAG
>JAHQWZ010000368.1 GCA_029856425.1 Candidatus Thorarchaeota archaeon | reverse complement strand
ACCGTGGAGAACAACACCTGCAACAGCAACGACATTGGCATCTCCCTCAATAGAACACTGGAAGTTGTTCAGGAGAATAATACCGAGTATTGGGCCTATTCACTTTACAACACTGTTGCGAACAACACCTGCAACTACAACAGGGTTGGCATCTACCTCCTAGACCCACATTCGAACACCGTTGTCAACAACACCTTCTTGGGCAACACTGAACATGATTTACTCGAGGATTTCACACCCAAGAAGTTTGATACTGAGGTTCTCCAGTTTATTGGGTTCTTAGGCTTGATGGGATTCGCAGGAATCATAATGCTGGGCGCAGCATGGAGAATGGTCATGCTTTCAAGGCCTGAGTCAAAGGGGGAGTAAACATCGCCTTGTGCTATGTATTTCTGTATGCACAACCACATCTGATGCTGCTGTGGTTTGCCATTGAGGGAGTTTGAAGCTCGACAGATTGAATACAGAGCGAATTCAATTAAACGTGGAGATTTTCGTGACTAAAGGAGATGCAGAAGGCTCGAATGACGCACCTTCAAATAATGAGATGATGAATTTTCTTGGCAATCGAGGCGGGAAGATGTGGAAGGCAATCACCAAATACCTCAGCGAGAACTACGAATTCGAGCCTGTAAGAGAAAAGGATGAGTTGGATTCCACCATTCGATATCGCAGAAGCGGCAAGACACTAATCACCTTCTATCCCAAGAAGGATGAACTCACAGTTCTCATCATCTTTGGAAAGAAAGAGGTCGAGAAATTCGAAAACTCAAAGGATGAATTTAGCCCGGAAATTGTGGAACTCTTTGAGAACACGAACCAGTATCATGATGGAAGATGGTTGCACATCAAGGTACCACCCTTCGAGGGCTTTGAGGATATCAGGAAGCTGCTGCGCATCAAACGAAAACCCAAGAAGGGAACATGAAGGACTTGTAGGATCGACTTCCTCAAATCAAAAGATTGGGCCTTATATTGGCAGCAATTACCTCTTCTACTCACTCTTAGTATACTAGAAATCAGCTCATCCGGCATAATAGACAAAAGACTTGTAAGTGGAGATTAATTCGCGAAGGGAACCAAGCAAGGGGAATCAGAAATGGCACAATTGATCTTCACTTATGGTATGTACTTCATTCTTGCAGCCCTAATCACTTACTCAATTGCAGTTTGGGGCGAACAAATCACTGGAGAGCTCAAGCCAGTTTTTGTCGTCATGTTTTGTATCGGAGTGCTTTGTGACACAACTGGGACCACCATCATGGCTTTGAATTTAGATGCAGGCGGCACGATTCTAGACCCTCTCGATGCCATATTTCACTCAGTCACAGGACTCGCTGCCATACTGCTTATGCTGATTCATGCAATTTGGGCTATTAGGGTCCTTCTTCGTGCCGATGAGGTTTCAGCTGCAAGGTTCCACCGCTTTTCGAAGTTCGTTTGGCTATTCTGGTTGGTACCATTCTTCTCTCCTATGGTCGCACAGATGTTCTAGAGTCTATTCTTCGCTAGACTTAAACCTCAGTAGACGTTTTCTCGATGAATAGATTATAGATTGGGGTGGTTGCAGAATGAATTCTAGCTTGGTCGGACAATGTGGTTTCTTCTCTAACGCAAGTTGATGCTAACGTCCGGTCAAATCCGCTGATAGAGCTGCAAGAGTGTCCATCTGCTCAGAACTAAGTGAAACGCTCATAGCTCCAGCGTTTTGCTCTATCTGGTAAGTCTTACTAGCTCCAGGAATGGTCACAACTATGCCACCATGATAATTGGTTGTCCAACTCAAAGCCACCTGAGCTGCTGTAGCCTCTTGCTCACGAGCAATCTCCTCGAGGGCATCAACCAGAGGCTGACTCTTCTTTATTTTTCCACGAAGTCTCGACCTTCGAAAACGAGGCATGCTGTTGAGTAACTCTGGATTGCTGTGAAGTTTACCTGTAAGAATGCCCATTCCCAGGGGAGTGTACGCTGTGATGGAAACACCTAATTCCTTTGCGGTTTCGAGCACGCCATTATGCTCGATTTTTCTATGCAAGAGGCTGAACTGCACTTGATTAGTTGCAAGGGGGACGCCTCTGTCAGCAAGTGATTCGTGAGCTGAAATCATCTTTTCTTTCGAGAAGTTACTCACACCAACCGCACGAATTTTGCCAGCATCAACAAGGTTAGCCATAGCGTC
>JAHQWZ010000367.1 GCA_029856425.1 Candidatus Thorarchaeota archaeon | reverse complement strand
CAAAGGCAGTGATGGCGCCAGTGAGTGCGCACCTGATTGAATCTTCTGGATCCGCTACTATCCGTATCTCCTTGGCAAGACCTTCTAGAATCTCCCGTTTTTCTTCACCAGACACGACGATTACTACTTCAGAAGATAGATTCTTGGCAACATCAATCATATGTGAGATGAGGGGTCTACCTTGGAATTCCGCAAAGCTCTTCTCCGACTTGAAACGTGCTGAGTTTCCTCCGGCTAGAACTGCAACGGTCAGATCCTGGTTAATCATCTTGTGTATTCACACTCGTTCTTGTGCGTGCGAACAATAGGCCTGCTCTTGAATCTGACGATTGGATCTAGTAAAGCTCAACGACCGTCTATATCAATAGTAACTTGCCTTTAGAAAGTAAATTAACCGCTATAAATTATATATCGTAATTATATTGATTTTGAAGATTACGGTATGTCATTATGGTAGCTTATCATTGTGACTGCTCTATTACCTATTGAAATGGCATACTACTTATCAAAATAATCCACTGTATTCTTGTGAAATCAATGATGATGCCGCAGGAGGAAATGGATACCCCAATTGAACAATCTGAACCGGGACGAAAGCATTCGTTCAATGTGCTACTGCCCAAGAGGCTCAAAACCGATACTGACTCGGCTCTTAGATTCCAGTTAATTTCTCTCAAGAATTCTGAGGCCGCTCTGGTTGTGCACATCAGGAGAATTGAGAGGGAGCTAAAGAGGCGCGGGGCTCATACACAGATACTAGGCCATCCTAGGGATTGAAATATGCACTCCTCGGAAAGCAATCGTCTTCATCGAACTGCTCTTTTGAATGTGATCAAAAGGCAGATTCCTATTTGTATTCGGAAAGATACTCCTCTATCATTGCTGCTATCTGGCGGTCTGTATAATGTTGTGATGTTATGGCACCAGTAGCACATGTTGCGGTGCAAGTTCCACAGCCCTTACATAGAGCAGGATTGACTTCCGATTTTCCTCTCTCATTAACTGAAATCGCATTATAGGGGCAAACCGAAACGCAAATGTGGCATCCTGAACAGACATCCTCGTCTACCTTTGAATAGAAAGGTTCCACGCTGATCTTTCCTTTGCCCATCAGGGCCATCGCACCTGAAGCTGCAGCTTTTGCCTGAGCCACAGTGTCTGGAATATCCTTGGGTCCCTGTGCCATTCCTGCAACGAATATTCCGTCGGTGAACGAATCAACAGGCCTAAGTTTGGGATGTGCTTCCATGAGAAAGCCATCAGGAGATCTACTGAGATTAAGAACCTTTGACACCGTAGTTGCAGCTTCTGGTGGGACAATACCTGTAGAGAGAACAACTAGGTCAATACCATCTAATTGGATTGTTTTACCAAGGAGCGTATCTTCAGCCCATACTGTGAGTGCGCTATTATCTGTCTCTTGAATGATTTCACCCACCATGCCGCGTATGAACGTGACGCCTGCAGCTGCGGTTGACTCGTAGAATTCCTCATACATTTTTCCAAAGGTTCTGAGGTCGATATAAAACACATAGATCTCAGCGCCAGTCTTGTCGCGGATTAGCCGGGCTTGCTTAATTGCTGTCATGCAGCAAACTCGAGAACAGTAGTTGTTTGTGAGGTGGTCTCTACTACCGACGCATTGTATATAGACAATCTTCTTCGGTTCTTCAAGATCGGAGGGACGAACTACTTTTCCGCCGGTGGGACCCGCAGAGTTTAGCATTCGTTCTATCTCAGCGATATTGACTACGTTGGGAAATCTACCATAGCCATACTCCTCCTTGCCAGTGGCGTCAAAAACCTGGAAGCCCGTGGCTACAATTATCGTTCCCACGTTTAGTATGTGGTGCCTCACATGGTCGTCATAAAAGATGGCTTTTGCTCCGCATCTCTCGACGCACTTTCCACAACGGACCGCATCCAGCCCAAGACAGCTCTCCATGTCTAGTACATATGAAGAGGGCACTGCCTGAGCGAACGGGATGTATATTGCCTTTCGATAGCCCAAGTTCTCTTCGAACGGCGCAGGAACATCCACCGGACAGACTTCAGTACAGTCACCACAGGACGTGCATTTTTCAGTGTCCACATATCGGGGCTTCTGACGGATGGTAACCTCGAAATTGCCGACGTAGCCATCCACTTTCTCAACTTCAGCGAGAGTCAGGAGTTCGATATTAGG
>JAHQWZ010000366.1 GCA_029856425.1 Candidatus Thorarchaeota archaeon | reverse complement strand
GGAAGGGATTCGCACAGGGAGTCCGAGAAAGAGTTTGTCAGCGCATGTGTCCGTTGACTTGTGATTGAGAGGAGGGAGAGGGAGGAGAGGAGATGGGTTGGGACTCCCTGTTCACTAATATCTAATGTGTAATTAGTATATAAGTGTATATCATATATTATAATATAAGATATGCAAGGAGGGCGAGGCGCTGCTCCATTGTGAGTGCATTCGAAAGCCACTTGGCCCAGGGATTTAGATCGCCCTAGAATGATAATGCTGCAGCAGAAGGGAAAAGCGGGGCCGGAGAACGCTTGAAGGAGGAGAGAGAGATATGAGAGAGAGAACGGCCCCTAAGCCCTTCACTATTTATAGCCATTAATACCTATTTAAGCAAATCTTGTTTGAGAATAAATTTACCAGATGTTTGGCGCTCATTTTAATAAGATTTGCAGGCTCAGGTCGATTTCGGGTGTATATTAGGCAAGCCTTGATTTGATCACAGTAAGTACCTGGTGCAGTGAATTGAAGACATGAGAAGCTCCTGCTTCGACCAAGTCATTCTTTGAGGTTTCTCCTGTGGTCACTCCCCAAAACTCGATTCCGGCCCTTTTTGCAGCTGCTCCATCGATTCTAGCATCACCAACATATACTACCTCTTTTGGCTTAACTGCAATCCGCTCAATTAAATGATTGAGACCATCTGGAAAGGGCTTGGGACTTGGAGACTCATTCCTGGTCTGGATTACATCAAAAAGATCCCCCATCGGAAGCTGTTTGAGAATGACATCTACTGCTGTTCGACCATTGTTTGTGAGAATAGCAGTCTTAAGCCCCATGGATTTAAGCTCACTGACAACGTCTAGGGAGCCATCTATTATCTTTGCATCTGTTGCAGCCCAGCCTTCATGACAACTGAGCATCTTATCAATCTCCTCTTCCATCTGCCGCCATTCATCATCAGATATTCCTCTTGAGAAGAAATATTCTCTAGCTTTCACCGTGGAGCTTGAGATTCCATCTTCAGAGTCGAAAAGCTCAGCTGGCACACCTTGACTCCTATAGTACTCCTTAGTGTCTCGTCTCATTGCATCCAGAGGTAGAGACAGGACTGTAAGTGTACCGTCGAGATCAAAGATGACTGCCTTCAACATGCTCGGACCGCCGAACCTTTCGCTTGTTGACGACCTCTTAAGGTTAGCCCTTTGCCATCTGCTCCAGAAAATCACTCAAGTGAAATCCCGCGGTAGTAAGATGCCTCCTGTAAAAATGTCCTTCTCCCTTAAGTAAAACAGTCCTAACCATGCTGCTGTTAAGCGACTCTGATAATACTAGCATATCGTCAGGGGGAACTACACTGTCACTGTTTCCATGGAACATCAGTGTGGGGCATGTGATGCCACGCCAAGAATCAAGACTGACTTCCAGCTCCTGAGCTATATCGAGAGATGCACTAAATGTGACCAGGAATTCAGGATTAATCCTTGATGCTATATGAAGAGCCACCGAACCCCCAAAAGAATAGCCTAGGACCCCCACGTTCTCCAGGCGCAATTCATTGAGAAGTGTGCGGGATGCAGCTAGTGCATCCCGAACTGCCCCTGGACCGCCTCTATAGTCAGCTCGTGAATTCGTACCTCGGAAGTTGAATTTGAATGTAGCATATCCCTGATTCAGCAGAACATGCTCAATAAATTGGACGACTGGGTCATCCATACTTCCCCCATATAGAGGGTGAGGATGAAGTATTAGTGAAGCTTTTTCAGGTTTCGAATAATGTGTGCTCAGAACTCCCACGAGTCGGTCACTATCCACATTGAACTCTATCTTCTTGGAATACATTCAATACGCTCCACTTATTGCGAATGCCAGATTTGAAGGGCAGGCCCACTCGTATTTCTGTGTTGCTTCAATGCAGGCAATTAGATTTAAGGAGAAGAATAGACTTGTTGTTCGGGATGCCCACATGGAAGAACTGGCGAATGTTGACCCATCAGACATGGCAGCAATGGTAGCGTCGTTTCCCCTGATGTTGAAGGCAACCACACTGAGCAATGAATTTCTGAGTGAGGCAATAAGAATAAGAAATCAAGGGCTAGATGGTATTTGCATCGTCGCGATGGGGGGGAGTGCTATTGCTGGTGAAATCTGCAAGGAAATTCTAGCTGATAGTTCAGAGGTTCCAATACTCTGCATTAGGGAGTATATCTTG
>JAHQWZ010000365.1 GCA_029856425.1 Candidatus Thorarchaeota archaeon | reverse complement strand
CGCACCAGATGTCGGGCATTTGCTTCATTGTAAACAAGACTTTCCAGCCACTCCAGCTATTCACCCAAATATGAGGTTGAGGCGATCAAAGACTTTGATGGAAGGACAAGACTGCTGTGACTTTGAATATTACTGGAAGGGCAAATAGAAGCAATTCTTCTCAATCCTGATGCTAGTCAGATGCAGCACAGACATTCGTGACAGTGTCCTTCACTCCATCCACCTTTCGAAGCGTGTCAACGACAAAGGAACTCAAAGACTCTGGCGTCTTGAAGGCGCCTTTGATTAGAAGGTCATATGCACCATAAATAAGGTGGGCTTCCTCAACTTCTTCTAGGTCCCTGACATGGACCAGAACTTCACGGGCTTTTGCCGATTCAATCTTTGCCATTATAAAGGCTGTAATCACAATCATCACCCACCGAATACTACTTCGTGGTACATCTCCAGTGGGAAACATAAAACTATTCCTTCTGAGCGAGATTACCGACTACTGTCTTTTTGCACCATCAAAGTGAATCGTGATGGCTTGAGCGTAGAGGAGCTCGTACTACGCTACATGAGATGGTTGTTTTCAAGCTAATCCCAGAAGAGTGATCTCTATTCGTGGACTAATACGCACCGCATAGATATTGATCCATAGATCACTTTCGATGCGGAATGACTGACTCGCTCATGAGGTTGTTTTAGAGCAAGCACATACAACAGAGGCAGGTAGTGCTCATTTGTCCAGAATGCCTTGCCTGAGTTTGGGATTAGTTCATAGTGGATGAGCGAGAGGTGTTCATCTTCGTCTATCTTCTTGGCAACACCCTCATCGAACTCGTATGCCCAAGGATATCCTGTGTGGTTCATTCTTGCCAGAGCCAAGTTGTGGACAATGTTACCACTTCCAATGATCAAGACTCCCTCTCTCCTGAGCTGGAGAAGTTCCTTGCCAAGGTCGTAGTGTTCCTGAGGAGTTAATTTCTGGTTGAGGCTCAACTGGAGTGTTGGAATATCGGCAGTGGGATACATTCTCTTTAGCACAATCCAAGCACCATGGTCTAATCCTCGGGAATCATTGGGATAGACTGATTTCACCTTGACTATTTCTTGAACTCTCTTGGCAATGTCGGGTGCTCCAGGAGCAGGATAGACCACTCTATAGAGCTCTTCAGGAAATCCATAGAAGTCATAGATCGTTTCTGGGTGGGATGTTGTAGCTACCAAGGTATTGCTTGATGTCCAGTGTGCGGAAATGCAAAGAATTGCCCTCGGTCTTGGAATCTGTGCGGCAATCTTTGCCCAGTTCGTCGCAAATTCACTGTCCTCGATTCCGTTCATAGGTGATCCATGGCCGACGAAGAGCGCAGGCATGTATGATTCTGACTCTGTCATTAACCCAGCGTCACGGTAATTCTGTATTAAGGGCTAACATATGGCAATGCTAGATCCAGCCCCTGCGTCTGAAATATATCACTAGAACTAATGTGATGAATAGCATTGCTAGGAGGAAAACGGGGTAACCATAGAAAAACTCCAACTCCGGCATCCAAGGCCAGTTCATCCCATAAATACTAGCCATAAGCGTGAGAGGAATGAAGATAGTTGAGATGACAGTCAATACTTTCATCACCTCATTCATCTTGTTGCTCATGCTTGAGAGATATATGTCAAGCATTCCGGTTATTCCCTCACGGTATGTTTCAGCTAGATCAGTAACCCTAATGACATGGTCATAGAGGTCTCTAAGGTACTCTTTAGTCGACTCCTTGATGAGACCCGAGTCATCTCTAGTGAGCGCAAAGACCACCTCTCTTAGAGGCCAAATGTATCTTCGTATAGCCAGCACAGAGCGTTTTAGATTATAGATACGGTTTAGAACATCAGAGCTTGCACCCTCAATCAACTCATCCTCTAGATCCTCAATCTGCGCACCCACCTCCTCAAGGACCCTAAAGTAATTGTCAACAACTACATCCACTAGAGTGTATGCCAAATAGTCTGGGCCATCGTTGCGAATCCGGCCAGTTGGCCTTCTCAATCTATCCCGTATCGGCTTGAAGATGCTCTCGGCCGACTCTTGGAAAGAGAGAAGAACCTTTTTTCCAAGGATGAGACTGACTTGTTCAGAAACAACCTTCCTGGTCTCTCCGATTATATCGAAGGAGCGAAGGACCAAGTATGCCTTATCACGCATCACCTCGATCTTT
>JAHQWZ010000364.1 GCA_029856425.1 Candidatus Thorarchaeota archaeon | reverse complement strand
TCTTCCTGTTACGCTATTCTTTATGCTGACCACACCTGAACGGACATTTGCTGCCTATGCCTTTACCGTCCTGCTCAATGTGTTCTTTTTCGCAATATCTGGTGTGACGGCTGTGAGCTATCTCCTACGAGGGTTCAGTAAGATTCATGGGGAGAACAAGAAATGGGTGCCAGCTATGATCACTGGCAGTGGTGTACTTGCGTTTGTGGGTACGCAGTTGGCTTGGGTCCTTCGTCCATACTTTCATCTATCAACAACTTTCATCGCACCACCGAGTGGCAATTTCTATATCGCCTTGATTGAGTTGGTCGCAAGGTTGTTCTTTGGAGGGTGAACAAGCGATTACTCGTTTCTTAGAATGTAACTGTATCCTCACAGTCACAGGTGCTTAAATGTCAATTTACACAGCAGATTAGCTATCAAAATGGTGAATTGAATTGTTGAGTGATGAAAAGCTCACTAAAGAGTTGGATACTATCAGTTTAACGAAGAGTCAGAGCATTGTGCTCGATCTAATGAGGACCAAAGGAAAAAAGGGTGTGACTCCAAAACAGCTCCTTCAGGAAGTTCCATTCGCAGCACGGACTGTCAGATACGCACTACGAAAGCTGCTCAGGAAGAAGTTGATCAAGCGGATACCCTGTCTTCAAGATATGCGTCAATGGATCTATCTGCCCGTATAGAACGCATAGAAACTAGGCCTTACGCATCTCAACCTTGCCAATGGTCGTGTCTTTAATAGCGAAGAGGACTTTCCCATGTGCTTTTACAAGCTCTGAATACACGTCTATTGGGTTCTCTACGCTAGCTAGTGATTCTGCGTTATAGGCACAAATTGCTGTCAATGGGATATCAAGTATTGTATGGAGCGCCTTCTCATATTCAATTAGCTCATCTACAAGAGAGTGTTTCATGAAGCATGACATCTCTCCGGTGACTCGTAGACCCTTGAATCCCTCTGCGAGCGCATCTGAGTAGTACTTGTCCCATGTATCCATTATGTCCAGTACACTGAATTTTCCATCTCTAATGTATATGTCAGTATAATTCATTATGTCGAGAGCACCTGTCTTTTCATACTCACTCACGGGGATACCGAAATCCTGCATGGCACCTCTAATCTCGTTAGGAGACTCCTCAGAGCAGACATACTTTACGGCCTCTCCATTGTCAAGACCATATCTGAGGTAGTTGAAGAGAGTGTCTCGCTTGGCTTCGAGTGAGTCATAGACAAGTATCACATGGTCTCTCGGTCGTAGCTGCCTAACAATCCTAGTCATCTTTTCAGAAGGTGACAGTCTGAAGTCCTGCCAGTCCTTGGACTTTGCATATTGTTCTTCGAAATCCCTCTCGATGAGTCCCACAAGGCTAGAGTCATCTGTCCACAGGCACTTCATGTCTGCCAGCGTTCCATCTGGTGAAGTTGTGATTAACGCCTGTCTTCTATCAAACATGACATACCGGCTTGGCAGTGTTTCGACGTATCTTAAGCTGAAACTATTTCGAGGGATATGCTTCTGAAGCGTTTCAGGGATTGCATTCTCATCATCTGGGCACACTGTAAGGATGCGCACCGTGATATTCCGTTTGATTGTTTTATCAAGAACATCTGCGTAGTTGAGTATGAATCGAACAACGTCTGCGCTTGAATCCACTATATCGATTGAAGTTTTGGAGCCGTCAATCAAAGCTGACATCCTCGCAGCTACAGCATCCTTTTCAGAAATCAGTGTGAAGTGATGAGTCTCCTCTTCCAAATCAATATCTTCAGTTTCGGCGTCGAAGCTATCCAAGATACTCTCTTTCTTTATGTAGAGGTCCGAGATTTCCTGCTTTGCCTGCTCTTCCTTCCGATTAATCAGGAACGTGAGTGCATCTTTAATTGGCATCGCCCTAATTTTGACAGGTCGACCTAAGACACGGTCAATAAGTCCAGCCTTCTCAAGCTTCGGCAATGTTCTGTAGACCTCTTCACGACGAATCCTTGCTATCTTAGAGATATTACTTGCAGAGGTAGGTCCCAGCTTGGCTGCGGCCAAATAGACCTTGGCTTCATAAGGCGTGAGCCCAAATTCTGACAATTTCTTTACGCTGTCCTCAAATGCGGACATGCATCTCCACTCCTTTAGTTCAACGTCCTTATTCTCTGTATGAGGACCCATTTCATAGTTTTGGCAGGCCTTTCAATCTTCGAAA
>JAHQWZ010000363.1 GCA_029856425.1 Candidatus Thorarchaeota archaeon | reverse complement strand
TGGCAATCACTAGACTTGTAGTCGCTGAACTGCTCTGAGTTATTCCGGCAATAAGGGCACCAATTAGAATCCCGAAAATAGGTATTGCCCCGTAGTCATTTATGAGGCTTCTGAAGAAGGGGTAGTCAGTTGTGAGGGGTCTCGCTCCCTGCTTCATGAAGTCCATCGCTAGAAACAGCAGACCAAGGCTGAAGATTACCTTTCCTGTGAGTCTGATTTTTTCGTTCTTGAAGAAGAAACTCATGAAGAAACCAATAGCTACCAATGGCCAAAATGCAACTCCTATGTCGAACGAAACAAGTTGCGCTGTCACAGTCGTGCCAATCTCTGATCCTAGCATGACATTGACTGATTGTCTAAATGTCATCATACCAGCATTCACAAAGCCAATCAGAGTAAGTACTGTGATACTTGAGCTCTGAGTCATAAAAGTTGTAGCAGCCCCTGCAGCCATCCCCCGAATTGGATTACTGCTGACTTTTTCTAGAATCCTAACGACCCTGGCTCCAGACATTTTCCCCAGAGTTTCCCTCAACAGTGTGATGGCGAACATAAATAGTGCGAGACCACCCACGATATTGAAAGTAATCTCCACCACTTGCATACGCGCATGACAACTAGCCCGTATATAAACCTACAAAGTCCTCAAATTCCCATTGAAATTCATATTCCAGGTGTATATGCGATTCAGAGACTTGACTCAATTATCCTATTAATAGCAACTTCTCCTATATCCGCGCAATATGATGCTATTCGTTCAAGATGCATTAGCAGAAGTACCATTCGAGGTCCTTGGCCATGCTTCGAAGCCTCAAGCTTCGATAACCTTGCGGATACGCTCTTGGATAAACTGAGCGCTTCAAAAGCGTCGTTGGATACATTGGCTATCGAGTTCCGTTTCTTGGTGCTTTCAATAGCGAAGAAGGCACGAACTGTTTCATCATATGCATTCCCTAATGCTTCGGAAGGCCTTCCAAGTGTGGGATTTGCTGACTTAAGTTGTATCATCTGCTGCATAGCGCCGCAAACGTGATCAGCAATCCTCTCAATATACTTCGTTGCCAGACTGAAATGCAGACAATCAGCTGGGGAGATTCCGATCTTTCTGGCATAAGAGGGGTCTTGAAGTGCCAGATGACATAGTCGTTCCACAAAGTATCGATGACGGTCGACATCTTCATCTCTATCAAGAATCCTCTGAGCACTCTCCAAACCCACCGACTTTATCGCACCGATAAGTCCATTCAGCATGAATTTCGTAGTCGCAAACTGCCTTCGGAGTATAGGGGAGATTAGTTGTTTCTCGCTCGTGTCACTGACAGTAAGACTCCGACTATGCTCATCTAAAATCTCAAAACCTGGCAATCGCCGAATCCACTGGCTGAACATCTCACGTGTTGTCATATCTATTGTGTCCGAGAAATTGAACTCCATCCCGCTAGCGCCAACAATATACCCCCCTATGAGAATCCCTTCAATACGGTCTTGACTTGTATCTTCCATTTTGAACTTGAGAACTTCTGGATCACGTCTTTGATATTCAGGTGGGAAGATTTCAAGCGTTCCTTCAGAAGTTTGCACTATACGCACTTCAGATTTCTCATTCAAGTCACGAGCGTCGACCCACTCCTTGGGAAGATAGACGTAAAACGAGTTTCTAACCTTGTTCAGTTTTCTAGTGTTTGTCGACAAGTCAAATCCTCCATTTGTACACCTATTCTACAGTTTTATCACAGGCGTAAATGCAATTCACTGATATAAATGCAGCAATTTCCATCATATTATTCGTGTATCCTAATTGTAGAGATCATGACGCTATTTCATGATTAACGCAGGCTAACCAATGAATGGTCCGGTGAATTCCTCCTATGTGCTATGCATATGATGCATTTACGGTGAGGAAGCGCTAATGTGTAAATGCATACTTCTTAACAGTGGGTTTTTCAGGCGGGCACCCTAACGATAGGCGGTTTGAAGAATGGTCAGCATCAAGCGACAACTAATGGTGTTTGTGCTGGGAATGCTAGTAGCATTCGGTTTTGTTGTTATTTTAACTCCGCCTGCTGGTTTTGGTGGGGGACCCTACACAATAACTACGGCTGGATCGACAACTGTTTTCACTCTATCTCAAGAATGGGCCACTCGCATCCAATATGATTACCCTGCATTCGTTGTGAATCCCCTCACAGGAGGATCTGG
>JAHQWZ010000026.1 GCA_029856425.1 Candidatus Thorarchaeota archaeon | reverse complement strand
GTTTTCACTCATGTATGTATGAATTGGATGTCCCGGAATGGTTTCAGGCTTTTCTTGAACATCTAACGACTCCTTGAAGACCTGCACATGCAGGTCACACAAAGCCGTCACCTGCTGCGCCGTGAGTTCGCCTGAAGAGATGAGAGATTGTTCCATCTCAGCAATTTCAGTTGCACTAACATCAACAAGGATCTCCTTGAACTGTGCCTGTAGTTTCTCCAAATCTTCTCCCTTATGCAATTCCAAAACGAGGTCTTTCAATCGCCTCTGTCGTTTCTCAAGTTCTTCTTGCCATTCACCAATTTCTTTCTCTTCTTTGTCAATAGCAACTTCCTGCTTGGCATTTTTCGATATTGATTCAGACAATAGGACAAATAACCGGTTCAAGGGAACTTTCGAAATCTTCGAGACGTCAGTCAGAGTTGCATTCTTGCCAATTGTTTTCTGTAGAATCGGATTTCGCAATCGTTTAAGCTTCGGTGAAATCTCAACAAGAGTATCAAACAGGAAGGGATACTCTTTAGCCAAATCCAATACCTTCGTCGTTGCTTTCAGAGTTGTGGTCATGAAATTACCCCATAGAAGATCAGTGCAACATGAGCTAGCATGCTTCATTTAAGCACTGACCTTGAAACTTCAAATGGTCTAATATTAAACTCTCGGAAGGGAAAAAGAGCAACAAGATCAAGATAGACCATATTCATCAGACTATTCAGAGGTGATTGCATTCGCGATATCAATACCACTAATCCAATCGATTGGCAATCCATTGTTTGAGTTCCGTTCGAGCAGGCATCTTGCTTATCCACTCTTGGTCCTGATAGAAGCCTTCATGCCTTATCGTTACGCACTCTTCAATGTACTCTGGACGATTATTAGTGACATCCTCGAAGTAGAGGTTCAGTGGATAGTTATAATTGGCAGGTAGCTCATCCATCTCATCTCTTGACATTCTTGACAGAATGACGCCTGATAGTATGCCTTGATGCATAAAGATGGTGTAGCGTTCGTCTTCTTGATACAGCTTCTTGAATACGGGCTCCTGGTACAGCTTTAGGAATGTGTCACGCCAAGACTTGAATAGCGATTTCTCGGGTCTAGCAACTAGGCAGCCCGCATTGAAGTACGGCCTGATATCAATGTCCTCAACCTGGGTCTTCATGACAAATATGCGTTCATTCGGGACATCGCAGAACTCATAGATAGCAGACCAGAAGGTGTCTAGAGGCTCTTCATATTTCAAACCTAGGAGTTTGTGATGAACAGGACGATATCCCAGGCTGATGCCACCTTTCAGGAGGAACTTCCTTGGCTCTTGCAGTACAAGTGTGTTCGGAGCCAGCCATGCAACGAAGTCCGCCCGACCAATTGACCTCGATTCCGCTAGGGCAGCAGCCTGAGCGTGTCTTGTGAAAGGGAAAGCGGCTATTTCAGGGTCAATCTCAAATGGGACCAAATCTGCTTCCAACTCAGCGATTCTCTTTTGGGTTTTCACAGACAGTTCTCTCTTTGACTCAGGCATGAAACACCACACATCTACATGAGAGAGAGTCCCACCGAAGGCACGAATGCTCTCCAGGAGAAGCAATGCGCTTGCTTCTGATGAATCGCCGGGGAAAATAATCGTAGCAATGACGATCTTGTTTTGATTTGAGGCACACCCACCTGAGGGCATATTAGGGATCGAGTTTCATTCGCTACTTAATCCTACGCTCAGCGCAGACTAGCTCTTTATACGATGCCGTGCCTTGAAACGAGCCAATGCTTGAGGGCCATCTCGGCCAAACCGCTTGTCGAGTTCCTTTCTTGTGATTTTGATTATCGAGGGTCTGCCGTGAGCACAGTTGTATCTATTTGGCGATTTGACGAGATCCACTAGTAGGGAGGCAATCTCCTTATGGCTGAGAGTTTCTCCGGCTCGGATAGCTGAATGACATGCTACGACTCTGAGGACATTATCCATGAAATCCTCGCTCGCGGCTCGCACTCCAAGATCAACGATTCGATCAACAAGTGCAATCAGCTCTTCTTCGTTTGCACGATGACCAAAAACCTCAGGAAGGGTAGAAACCAGAACCTCATTTCCTCCAAACGGTTCTATTGAATATCCTAATTTCTCCAATACTTCTTCTGCATGGAGGATTGCGTCCTTGTCAGCAGTGTTTAGGCGGAGAACAATTGGCTCCAATAGCTCTTGGGTGACTAAGCTCCTTTTCTTCATGTCATTTTTCATTTGTTCATAGATGATTCTCTCATGTGCCGCGTGTTGGTCAACGATTACCAATCCATCATCAAACTCGAGAAGAATGTAGAGGTCCTGAATCTGCCCCACAATTTTGAACGCCCCTCCTAAAGTGATTTCCTCGGGATCAACGGTCTTGTCCTTAAGCAGTTCTTCGAGGGTGACCCTCTCAAATAGTAGAGGCTCCTCTGCCAAGGTTCGTGCAGAGAATGTCATTTCTTCTTCAGATTCATCTGTGGAAAGGAGGGTCTCGGACAATGGCATATCTACAAAATCCTGCAATGCCAAGGGTGCTTCTTTTGGCCGGTCTTTATCCAATGCTTCTCGAACTGCTGTCCTTGCTGTTTCGACGATTGTATCAAAATCCTGAATCCTTACCTCTCTTTTTGTAGGATGCACATTTGCGTCGACTTTCTCAATATCGACATCAATCTTGATCGAACAGATAGGATACCTTCCCTTCATTAGGAGCGATGAATAGGCTGATTCAACAGCCCGATTGAGTCTGTCGTCATGAATTGGACGATTACGAACTGAGAAGTATTGTCGACCCCTGTTTCCTCTTGAAACAGGAGGTAGAGCTATAAACCCTGATATTAGACTGTCACCGGACTTGTGCTGAAATTTGACCAGACTCGCTGCAACATCAGGTCCCCAGAGGTGGAGTACTCTTTCTCTTTCTGTCTGCCCAGGAGGGCAATCCATGGCAATCCGTTCATCTCTGACAAGCCTGAATCCTACATCATTCCTGACAATTGCGTGTCGCATAGCAATGTCTAGAATCCTCTGACTTTCCACTCTTGCATCTGACAAATGCTTTCTTCTTGCAGGCACATGCTTGAAGAGGTTTGTAATCTCAACAGTGGTTCCCATTGGTCTTGATGCATCAACCATTCTAGGGATTTCTCCAGCTCTTGAAACAAGCTTTGTCCCGAGTTCCTCATCTTGATGTTTAGTCACTATCACCATGTCGGCTACTGCCGCGATGCTTGCCAGAGCTTCTCCCCTGAATCCATAGGTCTGAATGGATTCGATATCCTCCTTTGTGCTGATTTTGCTTGTTGAGTAGCGCAGCGCGCAAACTGGGCAGTCTTCCTTCATTATGCCAATGCCATTGTCTGAAACGGTAATTGAGCCAATCCCCCCCTCAGTGATTGATATCTCAATATTGGTGGCACCAGCGTCAAAAGAGTTTTCAATCAATTCTTTGACTATCGAAGCCGGATTCTCGATTACCTCTCCTGCTGATATGAGAGAAACCAGATCATCACTGAGAACACGAATATTGCCCACGGAACCACCTCAGGTCCCTAGAGCGGTATATTCAACGATTCCGCCCACTATTGTCATTTCTACAATGATATCCTTGATCTTCTCGGGCTGGACATTGAGAATGTCATCAGAAAGCACTGCGAAATCCGCCCTCTTTCCTACCGCCAAGCTGCCAACAGTCTTTTCCATGAAGGATGCATAGGCGGCTTCCATAGTATAACATCGTAATGCTTCTTCAACGGTAAGCCTGACTCTGTCGTTAGGATGAGTGGTGGCTGACCAGATGCCGTATATTGGTCCATAGGGCATGCCGTCGCTGCCAAATGCTAGATGTGCCCCATTATCGAGAGCAACTCGGAACATGTTCATTCCGCGAACCGTTTCCTCATCGAGCCTCTCATTGTAGAGAGCTCCTGTCAATTGCCACTTCCCTACGAAGTTAGGTTGCATAGATAGAATTAATCCAAGGCTAACAGCTCGACGAATTTGCCATTCATTGATTAACTCTGCATGCTCGATGCGATGCCTCTGGTCACGTATCATTGATTTATCCTCAAGGTCCTCGAAAGCTGAGATTACCATCTCAAGGGCAGCATCACCAATGGCATGGGTCACCGTTTGTATATTGTTCTTGATGGCTTTCTTGATGATCTTGCTGTATTTCTTTTTATCCATCAGAAGCCTGCCTACGTTCCCTTTCTGTCCTTTGTAAGCTTTGGACATGAAGGCGGTTGAGGCTCCAATCGAGCCATCAGTGAATATCTTGACTCCTCCTATTCTTACCATTGGACTACCCATTCCCGAGGAGAGCCCAAGTCGAATCATATCATTCATTTGCTCAACTGGAGGGTTGAAGACTGTTCGTACAGAGAGTTTTTCCTGGCGTTCGACCTCACGCAAATGACGAAGAGTCCCGGCTGTAGCATTATCAACTATTGTGGTTATTCCAAGCTCGTTTGCAATCTTGTTCCCTGCAATAATACCCCTTTGTATTTCATCATCAGTTCTTGGTATCTTTTCAAAAATCCCTTCAATGTCTTTCAGTACGCCATTGGGATTTCCTTTCTTGTCCTTCACGACGCCTTCAAGATCATTTCGAATCTTTAATTTCTCAAATCCAAGGGAATTCACAGATACAAGGTGGCCATCAATTCTGACCGCAAAAATCGGATGCTTCCTACTGACCTTGTCTAGATCCTTTGCCCTGAGATACCGTTTCTCGGGCCATCGACTCTCGTCCCATCCATAGGCAATTACCCAATTGCCTTGATCGTATACTGGGAGAGAGTCTTTCATTATCTGCACAGCGTCTTCGAGGGACTTCGCATCATGAAGATGTACATGATTCGACTTGTAACCATCACTCGTTAGGTGAGTGTGGGCATCCACAAAACCCGGGACTACTGTTTTGCCTCCTAAGTCAATGACTCTTCTCGCAGTTGGGACGAGGTCAGCAATGAGGTCTTCATCACCAATTGCGAGTATCTTGTAGCTTTTCACAGCCAGGGCTGTGGCTATTGGGTTATGTGGATTCATTGTAATGATATTGCCATTGAAGACAACAAGGTCAGCCTCTAGTTCCAAAGATCAGTGCCTCCGATGATGAAGGATTGTCTATGTCCAATATATCTTGCTCTCCGCGGCGCATCTGCTCTGATTTACTTTGAGGTTATTGATTACTCTTTGCCCTCTATCTACTACTTCGGAACCTTCTCCCAATCGGCCAAGAATCTCTCAATACCAATGTCAGTTAGGGGATGTTTCACCATCTTCTCCAGAACATCAGGGGGAATGGTTGCTATGTCAGCTCCAAGCAATGCAGCTTCGTAGACATGTATCGGGTGTCTAATGCTTGCAACAATTATCTCTGTAGCAAAGCCATAGTTTGAGTAGATCTGGACAATCGCCTCAATGAGTTCCATTCCTGTTTGCCCCACATCATCCAATCTTCCGATGAATGGTGACACAAATGTTGCGCCAGCCTTAGCTGCTAACAAGGCTTGGTTTGCACTGAAACATAGCGTGACATTGGTCTTGATGCCCTCATCTGCACATATCTTCGTGGCTTTGAGACCCTCCCACGTAAGAGGAACCTTGATGGCGGCATTGTTAATCCAGCTATTGAGCTCTCTGGCTTCCTTGAGCATGCCTTCTGCATCTTCGCTGACAACTTCTAGGCTTATAGGGCCCTCAACGAAAGACGCTATTTCATCCACAATCTTTCGGAAGTCCTTCCCTTCCTTGGCAACAAGAGACGGATTGGTCGTTACACCATCAACCATTCCACGCTCGTGCGCCTTCCGTATTGCATCAACATTTGCTGTATCGATAAAGAACTTCAATCTGAAATCATCTCCCATCTTTGGAGTAACTGCCGTGATGAACTACTACACTCGATTAAAACGGTTTGGTCAGGCAGTGTCAAGCAGCGCTTTGAGCTTTCTCACTTCTTGCTCTATGTTTTCAGCCTTGAACACCGCCGAGCCCGCAATGAAGAAGTCAGCTCCTGCTCTGCGGATGCTCGCGATGTTGCCCCTCTTTACACCGCCATCGACTGCGATTCGGACATCAGGCTTGTGTTCATCTAGCAGAGCTCTCAGTTCAGTTATCTTTCCAGTGACTGGTTCGATGTATGATTGTCCTCCAAATCCGGGACACACACTCATGAGAAGAACTGAGTCAAGCAAGTCGAGGAGAGGCATGACATGAGAAACTGGAGTGCCAGGATTCAGAGTGATACCCGCTTTGCCTCCTAGATCTTTTATGAGCTGCACTGTTCTATAAACATCGTATGAAGCCTCAATGTGCGGATAAATGAGTTCTACACCGGCATCAAGAAATTTGGGAATATACTCCCTCGGCTTTGTTATCATTAGGTGAGCATCTAATGGAACATCCGTGATGCGTTTCATGGTCTTGGCTATCATCGGCCCATAAGAGATGTTGGGGACAAAATGGCCGTCCATAACATCAAGGTGGAAGTAGTCCGCTCCTCCCTTCTCGGCGGCTTTGATATCCCTCTCCAAGTTCGCAAAGTCCGCAGACAGTATTGACGGTGCTAGCAGTGGTTTCATCGTCCATTCATCCAGAGATGACTCACGCTGCACGAATGCAGCGTCATTGGACTGGCCTGAGTCCACGTATTTTAAGCTTCGCCAAGTGCAGCTAAACGAATCAATCCTTCAACAACTTGGGCACTTGGCTTCGAACCAGGACAAGCTCCACTATCATCACTAGAACCTGAGTGGCCAGACTGATTATGTGATTCCCCGTGAGGATCATTGCTGCCCCGTAACCCACTAGTGGTACTATTCCGATTAATGCTCCCATGATTGCAGCAAGAAAGGTCATACCAGAGTCTGCCACCACGCTAATGGACACAGCGCGACCACCACCTCGTTTCCAATAGGTGAAAGCGCCTACAGCTAGTGCGACGGTATATCCACAAGGAATCTGAACCAATGGAATGAGAGGTATCAGAGGTGATGTCAATGGAAACAATGACAGGAGAATAGAGATCAATATCATTGATCCCACATAAGGAAACATGGCCATAGCAACCTTGGCATTCAGCATCTTCCTTGATCTGATGGGCAGTCCTGCCTGAATTGACGCCCCTTGAGTGTCAAACATCATGACTGAGATAATTGTAATTCCAGCAAAGAAGTTGCCATATTCGACGGAAACGAGAGCCGTGAGACTTCGTAATGCCTCCGACTCAGACCAGCCTGCCATCATTGGAAAGAGGAAGACGGCAAGGAATAGCGGGATGATGAATATAAACGAAGAACCAATATTTCGTGTTGCAAGCTTGAGGTCTTTACTAATGATTGACTTGAGAACCGTTTTTGTACTCAGAGTGACATCACGAAGCTCTAGGGTCCTTTTCGTTGACACTCCTCCCACGCTGATTTGCTGGAGTGCACTACCTGTTCGCCGGTAAGATATGATTGCCACCCCTGCATACATGACTGAGGCGCCTACAGCAGCTAGAATGGTGGCATAGGGGAGCCCAAGCCCAAACTGCACTGCAGATGCCAAGAATCCAAACGAGAACGGAAACAATAGCGCTAGAACCGAGGATCCTTGAGTACCCATTCCAGTAGATAGATCTGCAATGAAATGAATCAAAGAAGGCAGCCAGCTTCCCATACTAAATGCAACGACCATTCCAAGTGCCAGACCCAAGGATGCTGACACTCTGACCAACGTATTCATTCTGGAACCGTCGACCTGATGAGACTTCTTTCGAAACCATATGGACATCTTTGTTAATGCACCTATCGAGATGGAAACTGTTGCAGCGCACCCTGCGAGTGCCACGAGAGCAGGACCTGGTCCTATTGCAAGAAGCGTGATGATCGGAAAGATAGTGAGAATCAATATTGTTGGCGCGATGAACACCCTGATGAACGCAAGAAGTGACAGCTCATCGAGATCCTTTTTACTTAATGGAAGCGTTGCAGGGAAACTGATTACGTCAGCCGTGAAGAAACCAGTGGTCACAGATAGATTGAGGAAAATCAACAACACGAAGCTGAGTACGAGGAAAATTGAAAGCCCCACAGCCAAGCGAGTTTGGGGAACTCCGATGGAGTCATCTACAAAGGCCATAACTGCCGTTAGGACTGAGAGTGAGAATATGAGAGCAGTTGTTATGAAAGTGCTAAAACGGCTGTTAGACTTGATACTCCGAGCGATCTTCCCAGGATTCTCTTTCACTCTTGCAAGGTTAGATGGATTCATCTCCAGATAGCCCTTGAACCTCACCTCTGCTGATATGATTCCTGCAAGTTTCCACCGCTCTGAGAATCTCACTTTGCAAGGGCCTCCCTCAGCTGATCAATGCCCTCGCGTACTTCATCCTCTTGTTCAGTTAAGGCGAGGAAAACATTCTCCAGAGTTGCACCCTCTCTCTGTGAGACATCTCGTAGCTCTTCAAGTGTGCCCACTGCAACTAGTTTGCCCTCGTCAAGGATTCCCACTCGATCACACATTGCCTCAGCGACTTCCATGATGTGTGTGCTCAGTAAGACGGAGCCTCCATTTTCAGTGTGAATCTTAATGACGTCCTTCATAATCGAAGCAGTACGGACGTCAAGCCCAGAGAACGGTTCATCTAAAATCAGGAGCTTGGGTTTGTGAAGTAGAGCTGCAATTAGCATGGCTTTCTGCTTATTACCCTGAGAAAGAGTTACTACCATCGAATCATAATACTTCTCAAAGTCTAGTGCATGTACAAACTCAGCAACTCGCTTGCTTGCTTTCTCTTCTGGAAGTTCTCTTACCGAAGCTATGAACTCAAACATCTCTCTGGGTGTCAGAGATTCATAGAGCTGCTGTTCTTCAGGCACATATCCAACAATGCGTTTGACGCCAATAGGATCCTCACTGGAACTGATTCCAAAGACCTCTGCTGAGCCAGAGTCTGGATCAAGCAGTCCCATTAGGACTTTGATTGCAGTCGTCTTTCCAGCTCCATTAGGTCCAAGGATTCCAAATATCTCTCCTTCCTTAACATCGAAGGAAACATCGTTCACAGCGACGAGGTTGCCATATGATTTCACCAAATTTACAATCTTTACTGCTTCTGACATTTCATTATCTCTCCAAACTTGTCTTTGACTGGCCATTATCTCTTAGTCGGACTCTGCGTTTGATGAATGTCCAATAGCTATAGAACACAATCCAAGCAGTCCATACGCCAAACACAATGAGAATTGCCCAATGCTGGATGGTCAGAAACAAGTACACATTCATCACGATATACATACCCATGTTGATGAAGTACGCTCTTCGTTGCCATCCATATCTCGAAACAACATCAATTGCTTGAACAGCAGCAAAGCCCCGGTCATTCAGAACATACAATCCTTCCGCATTGGTAGTGACTATGCTTGACATCTTCTTCAAATGGAAATCCAGCAGACCGCTGCTATCTATCTTCAGCTTGCGTTTCAGGTCTGCAAAGCCTCTAGGACCCTTAGCTAGTTCTCTTAAGATTTCTACTCTCATTGGGTGGGAGATTGCATCAAACACTTCATCCGAGTTCATTTATCATCACGTATGACTTGGTAAAGTTGTATATTATTCTATCAACCTTGACCAGCAAGTCAAGAAACATTGACCACGCTTGAGCTATTTTTTCATTTGATAATATAACCTAACGGACCAGCGCAAGCATTGCGTAGATTCCATTAGGCTTTACTTCTCTGATCGTTTGACTACAGATGCTGCTATGCCAAGTACACAATATAACACCAGGATTATCACTGGTATAATCTCATCTAGGAGCGTGGCATTGTAGAACGCAACGGCTCTGGCTGCTTCTGCATAATATGTGAGGGGGAAGATGTATGGGATCATGGCAATATATGTTGGCAATTGGCTTAAGGGGAAAAGAAGCCCGGATAGAAACATCTGGGGTAGGATGAAGACAAGAATGGACTGTATGACCTGCAGTTCATTCCTCATTCGATACGAAATTGCAATGGCAAGTGTGACGGATCCCATAGCTAGCAAAACTACCAACGGAATCAGCGTCAAGATGGATGAAAGCAATTGTGGAGAGAGGTATAGCACAACTGTGCTAATGACTGTTGTCTGAACTAGGAGTACTCCAATGAACGCAATTGAATACCCGAGTACAATCTCGAGATCCGTCAGTGGAGTACATTGCATTCTCTCAAGAGTGCCTTGTTGCCTCTCTCGTAAGAAGAAGATACCTGGTATTAGGAAACCAAAGAATACGCCCATAAATCCAATAATCGCTGGACCCATAATTTCGATCATCGAAATTCCAGCTTTTCCATAAATGTATGCAACGCTTACACTGGCTTCACTTTCCCGTCCGAAGGCCTGTGCTATTGAATCGGATAGCGCCTTCTGAACTGCAGCTAATGCTGACGCAGCTTCAGCAGTCTGAATGCCATTTATGAACAACTCGATGGGCTGGTCATCGCCATTGATCGTAGTCGATGTGAAGTCGTCACCTATATAGACGCCCGCTATTGCAGATCGGTTTTCAAGCGACTGAACAACTGCCTCACGGCTATCACAAGTTATGACTGATACGTTTCCGTTCTCGGACAAGATTTCTTCAAAGATTTCACCTATCGTGGCGATGAATCCGATATCTTCATTGACTAAAGAAAGGTTGAATGATAGATCGAATGGACTGGGCGGAAGTGGTATTGTGAACGTAACGTTACGCTCCATTTGAATTCCTCTGCTTCCAAACACTTCACCCGCAGCTTGCGTAGTCACATTTCCTATCACTGCCATTATGAAATTAGCCTCTACTTCACTAGTGACATTGATGTACAGGTCGAGAGTGACATTCCCTCCCTTTAGGAGCCCCTCTGTAAGATTGAAAGGCATGAGGAGAACAGCTTGAATTGATTCCCCAAGTTCATCAAAGGCATCAGCACGAGACCTTTGAAAGACAGTTACATTTAGATGATCTTCGAATAGGGAGGACATCGTTGTGCCAAGGCTGTTTTCTAGAGGATCATCCTGAACGCACACAGCTGTTGGTACGTTCGAAACAGCTCCCGTTAGTATGAATGACCATAAAATTGTAATAAGAAGAGGTGCAATTAGCAAAAGGCCAAGGGTTGGTCGATCTCGACGGATCTGGCGGAAGATCCTTCGTATAACAGTGCCAATACGATGAGAGCTGATCTTGCCGCTCATTCTTGACCCCTCCTTACATAGTAGGTGAAAGCCTCTTCTAGGCCTGGTTGTCTTACAACTATGTTTCTTATCTGAAATCTTTCTTTCGATAAGGCCTCGAATATCAGGAATTTCACGTCACCACTAGTTGCAGTTACAATGAAACGCCTGCCTTTGATTTCAATGGGCGCAATGCTTTCTAGGGCGCTTTTAAGCTGTACAGAATCATCCGGATCTATAATGCCGGATATGGTACTCTCCAGAGGAAGTGAACTAATGAGTTCCTCAGGTGGGCCGTGAGCAAGCAATCTACCGTCAAAGATCATAGCAACGGAGTCACATCTAGTAGCTTCGTCAAGATAATGCGTTGTCATGAAAATTGTCTTGCCCTCTTTGGCTAATCTATGGAAGTAATCCCAGAATTCCAATCGAAGGTCCGGACTAACACCAACTGTCGGTTCATCCAAGAATATAACATTGGGATCATGGGCTATTGCGCAGGCAAGGCTCAATCTTTGAACCGTTCCACCACTGAGTACATCGACCGTACGATCCAATGATTCAGTTATCTGAGTCAGTTCAGCAGCTTGGGCAATTAACTCATTCCTTTTCTGAGACTCTCTGACACCATAAGCTTTCGCAAAGAAATCAAGATTCTCACGTGCAGTCAGATCAGGGTAGAGTGACTTGAGCTGTGTCATGTACCCTGTGCGAGCTCGCTCTTCAGCCGTAAGCAGGTTCGATTGCTTCTCGCCTATAAAGCAGGTTCCACTTGTTGGTGGCAGAATGCCTACCATCATCCGTACAAGCGTTGTCTTGCCTGCACCATTAGGACCGACCATGCCTAGAATTGTTCCTTTGGGAACCTCAATAGTAACATGGTCAACTGCAGTAACTTCCTCAAACTGCTTCGTGACCTCTATGGCTCGGATCATATCCTATGCCTCCATACGACTTGTTTTCTTCCTACTCTTCTCGAGTTTTGACCTCGTCCTGCAATTCCTTAAGCTTGACAAGAGCATCGAGAGGTGTCGTTCGCTCCAAGTCCATGTGTCGTATCTTCTCGACAATTGGGTCGTCAATAGTGAGGGCTTCAAGACTTGTCTGAATAGGTTCATAGGATTCGCTGCCATCTCCGAGATCAATAGCGCTCTCTTTCTCCAGCCTTGCGAGCATGGAACGAGCTCTCTTTACAACCTCTTCGGGAACTCCAGCTAACGCGGCTACTTGAACGCCATAGCTCTTATCTGTTCCTCCATCCACTACTTTGTGAAGAAATATGATTGTGTCGCCAGACTCTCTCGCAAGAGTATGGACATTCTTCACCCCATGATGAGTACTAGCCATCTCTGTTAGTTGATGGAAGTGAGTGGCGAACATTGCTCGTGACTTCATCTGGACTATTCGTTCAGCCACAGCCCACGCAAGAGCCATCCCGTCGTAGGTCGATGTTCCCCTTCCAATCTCATCTAGTATGACCAAGCTCCTCTCAGTTGCATTGTTGAGGATGTTGGCGGTTTCAATCATCTCAACCATGAAAGTAGACTGACGAGCAGTGAGATCATCAAAAGCTCCAACTCGCGTGAAGATTCTGTCTACTAAGCCTATCTCCGCAGACTTTGCAGGTACAAATGAACCCATCTGGGCGAGGAGCACAATCAAGGCGCACTGGCGCATAAAAGTCGACTTTCCAGCCATGTTCGGTCCTGTGACAATGATAAGCGCAAAGCCCCCATCACCTATCTCAACACTATTGGGAACGAATTCATTGGCACCGAGTATCATCTCCATAGAGGGATGCCGCCCATCCACAATTCTTATTCTCGTTCCCTCGGTCAACTTAGGCCTGGTGTATCTCCGGTTCACTGCTACTTCCGCTAATGATGTCAACACATCAGCTGTAGCTATAGACTCGGAGTTGGTCCGTAGTTCTTCTATCGCATCTCTTACCTGACCTCTAAGGTTCTCATAGATCTCAAATTCGAGAGCGCTTATCTTGTCCTCGCCTGCAAGGACAGCAGCTTCCTTTTCCTTGAGTTCCGGCGTGATATATCTCTCTGCATTGGCCAGTGT
>JAHQWZ010000362.1 GCA_029856425.1 Candidatus Thorarchaeota archaeon | reverse complement strand
GCTCTGGTGAGAGAATCATCTTCAAGTCAGACGGCGCACGTGCGATTCGAAAGTTGATTGAGTTGCTGATTTTATGGACCAATACCCTCTCTCCTTCAAGGGTCATATTGAATGGTCCTACTGATCCATCGCCACTCAGAACTGGGAGCACCTCAAGAAGCCATGAGTCTTCCTTGATACTCCTTGGTTCGATGAGTGGTTCTTTAGTAAACTTCAAGCTTTTCGACAGTGAATATCTGCTGTCAACCACTTTCACAGGAACAGGACATTTGTATCGCAACTCAAACTCTACGGGAGATTTAGCACTGATCTCATTCTGAGACTCACCAGCCCATTCTATTACAACCTCAGTCTTCTGCGCAAGCTTCACTGAATCTGCTACAAACTTCACAAGTTCCTCTTCTGCGGTTGCTGGCTTTGCTGAACCAATCGTTTTCGATAGTTCGCGATCGGTTGAATCGGCGCCCTCACACAGAATCTGGGTTGAAATCTGAGCGAAGTCGAACATTGGTACTTTCAATGCAGTTCCCGAGAAACGCTTCTCAGCTTTTCTGGTGAGGTTCACTGCGGTGCTGAAATTCCGCGCCGCCAAATAACATATGATTGCCACCGATAATGCCCTGAGCGCGCTCTTCTGCTTTTTCACTCTGAATAAGTGGTCCGAAGCTTCGGACAGAAGTGCCCCTCCCTCATCATATCTACCATCTGTAAGCAATGCGTGCGCACCATCAATCTTCATGTCTGCGCCTCGTGAATAATCACCAGCTTCAAGTGAGCAATAAGCAGCCTCTCTGAAGTACTTCACAGCAAAATCGATTTCACTGGACTCTAGAAACAAGCAAGCGGCTTTCTCATACTCGGTACTAGCAAAATCGGGATACCCATCTTCTAGCTCGTTCAGTGCCTTCTCAACATGCTTCTTAGCTCTCTTTAGTGGGTCTCTCTTGAGGAATCTAGACATCAATTATCGCCTCTTCTCATCCGGTAGGTTAGTAAACAACCAGTGCGTCCCTGCTTTATCGATTTCGGCAGACGTGGTTTGCGATGAATGATGAATTTCCGTATTGGACAGATCCTGAAAAGGATGAGTTTCCAGTGACAATAGAAGCATGCACGAAATCTGGGAAGCAATATGAGATTGTGGTGAGAGAAGAAGTCGTCAGAGCTGCGGGAGGCGGTCAAGCTGGCGACAAGGGAACAATCTATGCCGGTGATGAATTTGTGGAGTTTATTGATACTGCTAGAATTGATAGAAAACTGGTATTGGTTGCGAATTCGCCAGTTGAAGCAGAAAAATCTGCAATCATCAAAATTGATACTCAATGGCGTGGAGCAATGATGAGGAATCACACTGGAGAGCATCTATTCGTTGCATCCATAAAGAAAGAGCATCCTGAAGTTAGCCTAGGCTATATTTGGATAGACGGAGAGCGCGGCACAGTAGATCTTGAGGGAGAAGAACTGCATTTTGATGATCTGATAGGTGCCGAGCTCGTTGTGCAGGATGCGATTGAAAAGGCGGTGCCTGTCGGCACAAAGTTTGTGAAGGCGACAGAGATAAGCTCACAAGTCAGAGCTCGTGAAGGGCTCAGCGGCAAACATGAGGTAATGAGAATCGTAGAAGTGGAAGGATATGATAGCTCAGCTTGTTCAGGGATTCATGTCACAAATACTCGAGATATTAGATTCTTCAAGGTTATAGACTTCAAAACCAAAGACAACGGAATAAGAGTGACCTTTGTTGCTGGGAAAAAGGCAGGACAAATGATGGAGTCAACATTTAATGAGATTCTCCGTCGCAAACATAGCTATCCTTTTGAAATGGAGCAAATTGGAGATGTGCTTGACAAGGCAAAGTCGATAGCAGATGAAAGAAGACTACTTGTGGATAAGCTAATCCAGTTTCTCACCAAAGGTGTCGATTCTGAAGATGTCAACGGAATCACCTTCAGACATGAATATCTCCCTGGACTAGACTCAAAAGACATGAAGGCCATCGTCAAGAAGCTCTGTCTATCAGGACCTTCTGTTATGCTACTATTCATTCCAAGCGGAAAATCAACGCTCACACTTACAACAAACGAGCTCCCATTGGATGCCAGTGAATACATAGCATCTATTGTCGAGAAAATGGGTGGAAGAGGAGGAGGTAGTCACGACGTCTATACCGGAGGGTTCTCTTAAACCATTGTTCCTGAGGAGGTCTATTCCAGGATTGTGGACCA
>JAHQWZ010000361.1 GCA_029856425.1 Candidatus Thorarchaeota archaeon | reverse complement strand
AGAACATGCAGAATGGGTGTTTGGTCCTCAGCCTAATGTCTGGATAGGCTATGCTGAAGATTGGGTCTGGAATGGCACCTCAATTGCTGATAACGGTTTTAGAGTCAATGCTGATGACCAGCTCCTAGTGAACATATCAATTCCATGGGAGTTCCTCAGTTCTGCATCAACTCTGGACGCCGTGGGATTCTGGGGAGCAACTCAGCCTCATCAGAGAACAGCATTCGGCATGGAGTACAACGTCACATCTGGGCTATGGAATAGCATCAGCTTCAACTATGTCCATGAGGCAATCTTGCCAACGGGCCTTGGTTTCATGGAGCTTTTTGAAGACTATTGCTTCTATGAGAACAACACTGTGGATGGGTCTTACGACCTTGTCTTTGCAATAATGTTCACTGAAGAGGTCGTGAACAATATTCTCTGGACAGGACTACAGGCTGCAGATACTTTGGGCCGACCAATTTCACCGTCCTGGCTGGCTAAGGCGGAAGCTGGAGAATATGCTACTCCTCCAATTGGTTTAGGAATTGAAGTACCACGAAGCGATTTTGCATTGCCCAGCTACTACTACGCAGAAGTTATCGATGGCACTGGTGACATTATCCACTACGTAGACATAGGTGACTTATTCACATTCAGGATGGTTTCCAATGAACGACTTAGCGATGTAATGGTCCAATTCTCAGTTCTGAGCTGGGACCCAGACTACGGGTACCATCGGCCTTGGGCAATGAAGAACGAGCTTTGGAATTACACAAGTGAAGAAACCGTACGTGACTACTTCCCATTAGTTCTATTCTTTGTCTACAATAGTACTGGTGCCTACGCAGTGCCGGGGTATCTTGATAACATCAACTGGATTTGGCTGGACATTGTGAACCTATGGACTGTGAGCTACGACATTGTGCTCAACTACACAACAGACCTTAGCCGCTTCTACTCTATGGATGACATTTACGTATCACCCACTCAACAAGAAATCAAGTGGACAGGTTCCTATACCGAGTACACAGACATGCATGAAGACGCATACATAGAAGGTGATACGGTAAAACCCGAACCTTACTTTTGGACAGTTGTGAGCCAAGATGGGCGCAATCTTAATCCACGTCAGGAGATCAATCGAAAGAACACGGTTCAGTTATCGTTCAAGAATGCATTCATTGAGGCTAATGTACTCAATCAGTACGGCGATCTTGCTGAACGTGTGATGCTAAATGATATACTGAACATCACTTTTGATATCCATGCTCCTGCTAACATCATAAATGGTACATATGAGATCTATGCTGAAGAAACAAATCTTGAAGCAGAGCCAGGCCTATTCATCGACGTAGATGGCATATTTGTGAATAGAACACTGCAAAACGTTACTATCTCATTTGGTGGATATGGCAGTGGGCAAGATGAAACCTTCTCATGGGCATACGCTGTTAGACACTACATCACAGTGGATTTCGTTGGTCCCAACAGCGGAGACTTCTCAGTGTTTGCGATTCAGTACCAGAATCTTGAGACTGGTGTTGTTTCACCGCCAGATATATCCATTCTATTCAATCTAGTGGATTATCTTGGGTACGAATTAGTCCTTGGTCAAGACCTGACGACGTTTCGTATTGATTTCAATATCACTGCGAACGCACCACCAGCAATCTATGATGACGTCACTGTAGAGGTTGGCCTATTTGATGACTATTTCCTAAATACATCACTCCATGCTGATAACAACTTCATGCTCGTCCCGATGGGAAATCAAACATTAAAGCAGCCTATCACGACCAACATTCTATGGAGTCCGCACCGGCTAATCGTTGGTGAAATACCCATCTGGGAGGAACCCCTTTGGTCGGTCACAGACGATGGTGCGCTTGACCTTGACGGAAACGAGTTCACAACAGATGACCAGTACTACGTAAAAAGGACTGCAAGCTGGAATGACGAGGGCAATACGACACTCGAAGGCATGGTGGTCGGAGTTGAATTTGATCCAACTCCAGGAAGGAATGGCGATGAGTTCAGGTCCACATCATGGATGGGAGTCGTAAGAACAATCATGGACTATCAGGCTAGTGAGATGTTCTATTGGTATTCTGCCTCGGATGGGCTGCTTGTCGACCCTATAGAGATGGCAGAGATACGTGACACCTTGTGGGCTGATGAAATCGTTGAGATACCTGCGCCCGGCTATGAGTGGATAGCTTGGATGTCCAAGAACCGTACGGATAT
>JAHQWZ010000360.1 GCA_029856425.1 Candidatus Thorarchaeota archaeon | reverse complement strand
ATAAGCTGAGGACTTATCCACCAATCTTTATCACTTGCTCTGGATGCCATTGCCCAAGTCTATTGAGAGTTGTGATTGTGGAATGTCAGCCCAGTCAAGCTCGGCATGACAGAGCTTAGCACCTATAACGGCAAAATCGGTTCTTACTGAGATATTGGTGCAATGATTTGAAATTCACGATTTTCGATACTGAGCTCGGGTCTTCAGGCATTGTATATTGGTCGAGAGGTGATGCCGCTAAGGCAGTTCATATCTTGCTTCCCGGTCCAAAGAAGACAATTACGAAAACTATCCTTGAGAGATTTCCACAGGCTTTGAAATCCTCTGGAAATGATGTTTCGGAACTAAGGAGTTGCATCCAAGATTTCTTCCTTGGGAAGCCCAATCAGATATCCCTTGACCTAGTTGACACTTCAATACTATCGCCATTTCAGCTCTCGGTCTTGAAGGAGGAACACGCAATCCCCCGGGGAAAGACCTCCTCCTATGGCAGAATTGCTCGCCGCATAGAATCTCCGGCAGTCCGGGCTGTAGGCACCGCTCTGGCAAGAAATCCTTTCCCCATTGTAGTACCCTGTCATCGTGCTGTCCGGTCCAGTCGATTAGTCGGGGAATACCAGGGCGGGACAGAGATGAAGCGGCGAATTCTTTCCATGGAGGGTGTCGAATTCGACTCTCTAGGACGAGTTCTTCCTGACCATTTTCTGGGATAATTGGAATTCTGTTATCGGAAGGAAGGAACCAGTTCCAGATGTGTGACCCGCTACGGTGTCATCGAGGCATGCTGGGCGCCAGACCTATATAGATGTGGGACTCGAAATTAGATATGGCCCGCATTGTTGTTATAGGTGGATGTGGCACTGTTGGCAGCATAGCTGTCAAGACCTTGGCTGCATATGATGACTTTTCTGAGATTATCGTAGCTGACTTGGACTATGAGGGCGCCCAGACCTGTGCTGCAGAAGTCGATGAAGAGAAATGCTCAGCGATTATGGTTGATGCGACTAACCCCGAAAACATCAAAGAAGTGATCAGAGGAGCTGACATAGTTCTCAATGTCTGTGGCCCTTTCTACAAACTTGGTCCAATAGTCCTGAAAGCTGTTATTGAAGAGGGTATCAACTACGTCGATGTATGTGATGACTTCGATGCGACCCAGATTCTTCTTGATATGGACAAGGCAGCCAAAAAAGCTGGAATAACAGCATTAACTGGTATGGGTGGCTCGCCTGGTATAGCGAATCTGCTTGCGAAGCTCTGTGCTGACGCCATGTTGGATGAGGTAGACGCCATAGACATTCTTCATGTTCATGGAGGCGATGAGAGAGAAGGGCCAGCTGTCATTGCGCATAGAATCCATAGCATGCTCGCAGACATCCCAATGTATCTAGATGGCAAATTCACGAAAGTCAAATACTTTGAAGAGAGCGGCATCGCACTGGAGGAGGAAATTGATTATCCATTGATTGGGAAATATCGGAGCTATTGCTATCCTCATCCAGAAACAATTACCCTACCGAAGTATATCAAGTGCAATAGGGTAACGAATCTTGGATGTGTCATACCACCAGAGTACTACAATCTTATTCGCGACATAGTACGGCTTGGAATGGTCAGTGAGGAGCCAATTGATGTTAGAGGCCAACAGGTGATACCCATCAATTTCGCTATCTCTTATATTCTTAAGGAGAGGCAACGCATTCTCAAGGAAACCAACTTCGGAGAACAGAGAGGCGCCTTGAAGATCAGGATTCGCGGCATACTTGATGGGAATCCCCATCAATACGATTTCACAATGGCATCTATAGGGAGAGCAATGGGCGACTCGACAGGCATTCCAGCTGCTCTTGGCTCAATTCTCATGCAACGTGGTAAGATAACAGAGAAGGGAGTACTGCCTCCTGAAGCCTGTGTTGTCCCAATGGACCTCCTCCTCATGATGAAGGATGTTCTAGGTCTGAAGGAGGTCACAGGGAAAGGTTCTCCTCTGATAATCGAATCGATTAATCACGAGGGAAAGATTGAGAGGATTGACATCTAGTCTTGTCAAACCTTATCGCATAAAACTAGCCTTCATTAGTGGGTAAGAAGATGCTTTGTGAGATGAAAGGCTTATTTCCTCTGTAGATTGTATGATGTGCTATGCCATTTGGGGTGAATATCAGGGGCAGCTGGAGGGGACCCACTTCAAGAGACTTCCTCATCTGGATTGCTTTTTCAGTTCCTTTCCTACTACTGAATTCCA
>JAHQWZ010000359.1 GCA_029856425.1 Candidatus Thorarchaeota archaeon | reverse complement strand
AGGAAATCAAGATGCTCAGAATTACTTGGCTGCAAAACGAGGCCCTCAGTCTGATTTGCCTCTACAATCTTCATGAGCTCATTTCTATCGATCTCTCTTCCCCACCCTTGGTCAATGTACATCTGTGCAAAGGTTCCAAAACCAAGGCAAGTCTCATTTCTCTCTGTTACCTTGCATGGATTACCTGCAAGGTCCCTTCTTTGCCTGCAAATGCAGCTTGTCACCATGAAAGGGCCTTCAATCTCAGGGAGAATTGCTCTAATGTCATCATAGCTGGCAACGCTGTTTTCAGGCTTGATACTCTTCCCAACTGGGATGACTCTAAGCTGAGTTGGTCGCGAGCTGAAGAGCGATCTGCCAAAAGCCTCCCGATGGTAGCGGCTTACGTCGTCATTTAATTCCTTGGTGAGTTTATTGACCTGAAACTCGTAGATACCTACTACCCATTGAGCATTATTGTAGTACTTCACCCCATCTTCGAGTTTGAAATGGAGTAGTCCCTTGCCTACCATCCTATCAAGGGTTGATTCTAGTTCCTCTTTAGACATACCTGTTCGCTCTAGACGATCAAATATGCTCTCCAAGGATTCAGTCGGATAGGTGGAGTATTCTAGCTTGGTTGCCAAGTCGGCTTCTTCTGGGGTGAAGAGGTGTTTAAGAATCTGAATCTCAATTCCTGACTCGGTTGCAGGAAATCCCCCCGGCATTGCGTCAAGATGCTGTTGTAATGCTCTATATACATCAGGTTCGGTCAAACCAGTCGCTCCTCCAACTAGCTTGGAATGGACATTCCTTGCTCAAAAGAGCTTTGATTTCCAAGAGAAAAGGTGGGCGCAACCCAAGTGGGTAATATGACGCTTGCCGCGCCACCACCTAATGATTTGTGCGTCACATTCCATAGCGCTCATTTTGGAGCAATATGCGAGGTCAGGACCGCACGCCAGAGTCCTGGACCGACCCACACAATTTGTGCTGCGCCCTTTGCTTCAGAGTCAGCCATAACTTGTTACACAATCAGTATGGTGGCTCCATGTACACTGGTCATGTAACCGGATATAGCTTTTGGTCTGCGCCCCAACCCCCACTCAGCATTCGTGATGGCTGTGGCGCTCTCCAAGTGATACGTGTATAATACGATATAGTAGTATATAATAGTTGCTACAATGGAATCCCAAGTTGGGATGTGGTGAAAATAGAAGCTCGAGTACATTCATTCAACGAGCTCTGGGTCTGTCCATGAAAATAAAAGAAACAATTGAACAATATGCACAAATACTTGGAAATCAATTACATAGTTGATTTGCCTGAGGAGAGGATGCCTTGTCGTCTGAGCAGACCGATGATGAATTTGAATATGAAAGAACTGAATCTTGCGAGGCAGCCTTCAATGAATGTATGGGCTTGATGAAGAAAGAGAAGTTTCTTGAGGCACTTGCTTGCTACAATAAGTATACCACAATCTGTCCAGAGGACCCAATGGGATGGAACAATCATGCCGCGTGCCTTATTTCTCTTGGGAGATATCTTGAGGCTATTCACAGCTGTGACATGGCGCTGGAAATCGATAACACTCAGAAGCATGCACACAATAACAAGGGCATAGCACTCGAAGAATCGGGGAAACTGACAGAAGCGTTGCATAGCTATATTCAGGCTTCTAAAATTGACCCCAAATATATAGAACCGCGTTTCAATATAGGCAATATCTTGAGAAAAAAGGCCAAATATGATGACGCAATCGAACACTACAGAGATGTTGCTAAACTCGACCCCAACTTCCCGAGGGTCTGGAACAATATCGGTGTTTGTTATCACTTAAAGGGCGACTATGAGAATGCTCTGGTCTACTATAGGAAGGCTTCTGACTACAGTCCTACAGATTCATTCCCCTTGATTAATTCAGGCTATTGCTTAGAGCAACTTGGCAAAGAGGATGAGGCAATCGGATTCTATAAAGCAGCGCTGGAAGCTGATCCTGATAATGAGAAAGCTAAAGCTGAGCTGTTTCGTTTGGAAATTACGCAGAAACAGTAGAAGGTAATAGATGGCAACGCGCCTTGGAGAAAAAGAGTGGATGCCTGGCTACTGTCCTCTACGACCAGGCTTCCTTCAGAGTCTATCAATCCATTATGCTTTTTTTACTCCTCCAACAATCCACACTCTATTTGCTCTTCACGTCTACGACGTAGTCTGATAGGTGTAACTAGCGCAGCAAAGAACAGGATCGAGCCAATCAGTAAAGCGG
>JAHQWZ010000358.1 GCA_029856425.1 Candidatus Thorarchaeota archaeon | reverse complement strand
GCTACCTCAATCATCTCTTCGATGACCGGGTTTCCTTTTGTATTCCCAAGTCTGCAACCTGGGACAAACCCTCGTTCGACATCAAACATGCGGGGATGGTTGACTCGGATGGTCTCTCTGCCAGCTACTCCTGGGCAGAAGAGCTTGACCGTTCCAGCCTGGCCAGCGAAATAATGATATTCGGAGTCGCTCAGTGGAATGAGGAGCGAGGCATCAAGCACCCGCTCATCAATAAGTATTGGTGCGCCCCTCTTGGTCTTTCCGAGATCACGGTTTCCTGAATCGCTGTCATGAATGATCACATTGTCCTTCCACTCCTCAAAAAGTCTGGATCCCAAGATTCGTTTTTCTATTGCCTCCAGTGTAGGCTTCGAATGCGTGCCGCAAGCAATAATGATTCGGACATCTTCCTTGCTCACGCCAAGCGCAAAGAGTCGATTTGCGAGCATCGGCAACAGAATTCGAGTATGAATGTTGGGACGCGTATTGTCATCGACTATGAACATCACAATCTTGCTCTTAGAGTAAACATCTCCAACTAACTCATCAAAGGGTTTGGAACCGATTGGATCAGCCAATACCTCTTCGAGCTTCTTTTCAACGTCAGAAAAATCAGGCTTGTATTCCTCAATCTGAAGCACAGTCACATCGTTGAGTGTCTTGGGAATGAACTCGTCAATAACTGCGGTTCCATACTTTAATGGTGTCTTGTAGAAGGACATGCGAATCCCCATTTCGAAGTATCAAAGTCAATATGTAACAGTTGCGGTAGGTGTCGGCAAATGATGTAGGTATATTAGAGAATCCTTATATCTCAGAATATAGTTAAGAAAAATGTTAGAGGCGTCTAACATTTTTGTTTGGGAATGACCAATTATGCCAGAAGAAGTATTGCCAATCCTAGACACTCAGGACGCGAAGAAACTCGTCTTGATCAATCCAGGAACCAAATGCATACTTGTTGGCATTGATGGTATGGGACTTAGCCGGCACTTTCCCAGGCGAGGAAGACTTTCTCATAGAAAACGATTCCATGGGGCGCCAGATTCAGACAAGGACTGTGAATTCCGACACTCACGCAAAGAAAAGGGACGAGGATTGATGAGAAGGTTATTGGACCTTGGCATCACAAAGGGTTGCACTTTTACAGTGGTTCAGGGCGGCGGACAGGGCCCCGTCCTTATTGAAGTAAGAGGAACAAGAATCGCCCTTGGACATAATATGGCGTGTCGAATCTTTGTGAGGGAGGTCGCTTAGCCAGTTGAAGATAAGAATCGCACTCATAGGAAACCCAAACGTGGGTAAGTCGGTCATCTTTAACAATCTGACAGGACTCAAGCAACACACAGGAAATTGGCCAGGAAAAACCGTTGAGGTTAAAGAAGGATTTTTCAATTACAAAGACCATGAATTTGAAGTCATTGATTTGCCAGGTGTCTATAGTCTAAGTTCACTCTCGGATGATGAAGAGGTTGCTCGTGAATTTCTTATTGACCATCGTCCTGATGTCGTTGTCGACATCCTAAACGCATCTCAGCTAGAAAGGAATCTTTACCTCACTCTGCTGCTTATTGAGATGCAAGTCAATCTGGTGATTGTTCTAAACATGTATGATGTGGTGGAGTCTCGAGGAGACCATATCGACATTGATGCGTTATCTAGAAGATTGGGTGTCCCGATTGTAGCAGCAACAGCGACGAAGAAGATTGGAATGGAGGAGTTGCGTGAAGCAATCCTGAAGGCAACCCCCGAAGGGCTCCTTGATAATAGGAAGGTTGAGTTGGTGCATTCAGCTCCACATTCCGTGGGAGAGCCAAATGATGACGACCATCTCCACTATCATCCAAGACATCATCACCATGGTGAGTATGAGCGTCTCCGTCCGCCTTCAATTAAATACGGGACGGATATTGAATCCAAGCTGAAGGAGATTGTTGGAATCCTAGAGGATGAAAAGGAGCTTCTAGATAGATTTCCGCCAAGATGGCTTGCACTTAGAATTCTGGAAAGAGATGATGAGATACTCCTTATGATTCAGAACCCTGTGATAAGGCAGAAAGTCCTGGAGGTGTCCATTTGACGGACCCTCTAGAAACCTTCCTGCCTGACGAGGAAGAGTTTGATGACGACTTAGACCCCCAAATCGTTCTTGCTGACAGACGATATGAGATAATCGGTGAAATTCTCTGCGAGGTCTATGAACCAGGAGAAGAAAAATGGACACTAAGCGATATGCTAGATAGCGTACTGCTTAG
>JAHQWZ010000025.1 GCA_029856425.1 Candidatus Thorarchaeota archaeon | reverse complement strand
ACTTGGAACACTGGTACATCCAGGGAAACTGGGTCTCCTTCAGGCTGTTGAGGAGCCTGTGCTGCTTCATCGCATCGGTGAACCTCTCGGTTCCATGGTTGTTCTTGAAGAGCTCGATGCGATGTTCGAGACCCCAGTTGTAGGCAAACCGAGCGACTCCTGCATGTTGGTGAAGGTGCGACTTCTGACGGTTGTTCGGGTCCAGTTCGTACCTGTAAGCCCTGGTCACCAGCATGAGGCTCAGAATTTCGTATTGATTGGAAGTTATAAGCTCATACATAATCTGTTGAGGTATAGTCTTTACCTAAGACGGTTCTCTAACCTATGTCTAGGTTTGTCTGGGTTTATAGCAGCTGCCGTCAACCTTTTATGCGGACTAATTTTGACGATGGCAGCCTTCTGAGGTAGGCCACTAGCTCAGTCTATGTGCGGTGACCCCCTCAAACGAAATGGTGACAACAGATGCCTACGGTCTATGATATCCCACCCATCGTCATGATACGACGACTTGCACAGGACCTTAGGTCTCGAGATGAGATCGAACCTCCAGAATGGGCCCACTTCGTAAAGACTGGTGCACATAAGGAAAGAGCACCAGACGACCCAGACTGGTGGTATATGAGATGTGCTAGCATTCTCAGGAAGGTGTATCTCAAGGGGCCTATAGGAACAGAGCGTCTACGCATTGACTATGGAGGGAGGAAGCGACGTGGTGTGAAGCCCAACAAGTTCCACAAAGGAAGTGGGACGATTGTACGGACTGCCTTGCAGCAGCTGGAAATGGCTGGTTTCATCATGAAGCGAGGAACCAAAGGCCGAGAGATGACAAACATAGGCAGGTCATACATGGACAAGTTGTCTGCAACGCTGAAGAGGGAACTCTCAAAGGCCATACCCGAGCTGGAGAACTACTAGACGCCATCTTGGCATAGTAGGTGAGTGTGCTGAGCGACGAGGAGCTTGAGGATATTCGAAAGAGGAAACTTGCATCTCTGAGAGAGCAGGCACTTGAAGACCAGGTCAGGGAACAACAAGCTGCTGAAGCAGAGGCTCAAAAGGAGGCAATTCTCAGGCAGATATTGACTCCCGAAGCCCGTTCGAGGCTGACGAACATCAGAATGGTCAAACCCCAAGTTGCGGAACAAATAGAACTGCAACTCATACAATTGGCCTCATCTGGAAGGCTAAGAGCAAGAGTGACTGATGAGCAACTGAAAGGGTTGCTTCAACAAATAACTGGACAGGAACGAGAGAGGAAAATCTCGTTCAGATAGCTGTAAATGGTGAAGAAAATGGCAAGAAACAAACCCCTGGCGAAGAAACTCAGGATGGCAAAAGCACTCAAGAGTAATTCCTCAGTGCCCACCTGGGCTGTAGTGAAGAGTGGTGGAAAGGTGAGAAGAACACCTAAGCAGCGAAACTGGCGAGAAACCAAGCTCAAGCCGTAGTCAGGTGTATCTAGATGATTGTAGAGAAGGAGATAGAGGAAATCGAGGGAGAACTTCCCGACCTCGAAGAGATTGAAGAGATTGGCGAGGACGAGGAGATTAAGGCAGTAGAAAAAAGGCCAGATGCCGCAGAAGTTGAGCCCGCCGAAGTCATCCCTGAGGAAGAGATCATCGATGAACGGATTTACACAGTTCCTCTGAGAAAGGCGTACTGGACAGGGAGCAGACTCCGCAGATCAAACAGAGCTGTGAGAATTCTGAGGGAATTTGTAGAACGCCACATGAAGCCTGAAGAGATTGTGATTCAGCCTGAGGTGAATGAGAGAATCTGGGAGAGAGGAATTCAGAAGCCTCCAAGAAGGATACGAATTAGGGCAACTAAGAACTCAGACAATCTTGTTCGTGTATATCTAGCAGAGGGATAGTTGCACATGATCGCCCGATATGACTTCGAGGGCGATTCAAATATAGGAGCCTTTGGAATCGCCACCGATAGGTATGTGTTTGTTTCTCCAAACATGTCAGAGAGATCCATAGAGACCATGGAACGTGTCTTTAATCTTCCATTGGTACAGTCGACCATAGCCACTCTGGATGTGATTGGTCTTGTTTGTGTAGCCAACTCAAATGGCATTCTTCTGCCGTACACAGCGAGTGACGAGGAGCTTGCGGCACTTAAGGAGTATTCAGATATTCGGGTTGATTGGATAGATGACAAGATGACAGCCCTCGGTAACATCATCCTTGCTAATGATAATGGGGCTATCTGTCATCCTGATTTTGATAAGAATGCAAGAACAAAGATATCAGACGCTCTTGACGTCGAGGTTATTCCGGGAACCGTCGCCAATCTGCCAACCGTTGGCTCCAATACGGCGACAACAAATCAGGGAGCAATAGTTCATCCAATGGCGACAACTAGTGAGATTGAGAAGATATCACAGCTGTTAAAAGTGCACGTCGAGGTTGGCACAGTTAATCGAGGCAGTCCATACACCAGTCTGGGTGTTATGGCAAACATGGACAGCATGATTGTTGGGTCAGAAACAACAGGTGTAGAATTGGCCCACATCAGTCAAGTCCTGGGCTTTGTCTAAAAAGGTGGTCTTCAGATGAGTTCTAAGGTATGGCGAGTGAAAGGCGAATATCGTAAGTTGAAGAGAAAATTCATTTTCTCAAAGGAAATGATTGCACTAAAAGAGGCGCATGTGAGAGAGAGAATCTATTCTGAGCTTGGAAGCCGTCACAGAGTGAAAAGAAAGGATATCACCATCAGCGAGATTGTTGAGATTAAACCTGAAGAGAGCACAGACATAGAGCTCAGAAGAATTCTTGGACTGGAGAGCGAACTGGCATGACAGAAGAGCAGCAGAATCTTCTTCAGAAACTCTATGTGGAACAACAACTCGCTGAGTCAAACCTGAACACTATTCAGCAACAGATTGAGTTGACACAGGTTCTTCTCAACCAATATCAAAACGGATTAGCCATACTCAAGGAGCTTGAAGCAAGGAAAGAGGGCGAAGAGACGCTGCTTAATGTTGGAGGTGGCATCTTCATACAAGCAAAGCTGATTGACACCTCCAAAGTTACAAGAGCTCTGGGTAGTGGTGTGAGAATAGAGCTGACTATTGAACAAGCCATGGAAGGAGTCGGGAAAGCCATAGAGAGTCTGGGAAAGCAGTATGAGAGTCTTATTTCAGACCTTGGCAAGCTTGCCAACCGTGCGGAATCCTTAGATGCACAGATGAGACAACTAGCGACTCAGATGCAGGCCCAGGGGGCACAGTAGCGTGTTCGAAAAGCTCCGAGGTGCGATGGATTCTGCAGTAACCAAAGCTACAACCAAGGAGCTGAATGAGAAGAACCTTGCCGATGCGGTATGGGACCTCCAGATGGTTCTAATTCAAAATGATGTGGCGGTTGATGTTGCTGAGCATATATGCAGCCTGACAAAGGAAAAGCTGATTGGGACACGAACCGGCCGTCTGGAAAAGACTGGCAAGCTATTCAAAACAGCCATTTATGAGTCGATAATGGAGGTCTTGACACCCAAACATCCACTTGACCCAATCCAGTTTGCCTCCGACAAGAAGGCAAAGGGAGAACCGACAGTGATTCTCTTCGTAGGTGTGAATGGGACTGGAAAGACAACAACGTTGGCAAAATTGGCAAATCTCTACAAGAAGAATGGTTTCTCCATTGTCATAGCGGCTGGGGATACATTCCGTGCGGGGAGCATAGAACAACTTGAGGAACATGGAAAGAGGCTCGGCATTAGGGTTATCAAGCAGAACTATGGTGCAGATGCAGCTGCTGTGGCGTATGATGCCATTTCCCACGCACGTGCAAAAGGAATTGATGTCGTTATGATAGACTCAGCTGGAAGAATGCAGAGCAACAAGAATCTAATCTCTGAGATGCAGAAAATCGTCAGAGTTACTGAGCCCGACCTGAAAATCTTCGTGGGAGATGCTCTCGCCGGGAATGATGCTCTCTCTCAAGCAAAGGAGTTCAATGATGCCATAAAGATTGATGGGGCAATTCTAACCAAAGTGGATGCAGACCCCTCAGGAGGAGCAGCTCTTTCAGTAGCCTTTGTCACAGGCCGACCTGTAATCTATATTGGAGTTGGACAGGGTTATGAAGACCTACGCAGATTCGAACCACAATGGTTTGCACAGAGAATCGTAGATTAAACAGGTGGACAATTTTATTACGCGGCGCAATCTGAAACCTCAGTGTCTAAGACATCAGTAGAGGTTACTATTTTGGGTTTCAAAGGTAGAAACTTTGTTGATCTTGCAGATTTCAACAGAGATGAACTGAGAGCCATACTCGATAAAGCACATGAACTAAAGCGTAAACAGAGGAATGGCGAGCCTCATGAGATTCTAAAGGGCAAGTCACTTGCTATGATCTTCATGAAGTCTTCTACAAGAACGCGCGTTTCCTTTGAGGTAGGAATGACTCAACTCGGGGGCCATGCACTGTATCTTCAGCCTAGCGGCACTCAACTTGGCAGAGGAGAAACAATTGCTGATACTGCGAAGGTCTTGAGCAGATATTGTGATGTGATTATGGCCCGGGTCTTTGGCCATAGTGAAGTGGTTGAACTGGCAGAACATGCCACAGTTCCAGTGATTAATGGTCTATCCGACTTCAATCACCCCTGTCAAATAATGGCCGATATGATGACAATTGAGGAACACAAAGGGAAACTAGAGGGACTCAAGATTGCATACGTTGGAGATTCCAATAACGTGAGCAATTCTATCATGCAAGGCTGTACAATCATGGGTATGGATGTCAGTATTGGCTCACCAAAAGGTTACACTCCCTCTGAAGAAATCATCAAGAAGGCGGATTCATTGAACAAGACTCACCAAACAACCCTAGAGATAGTAAATGACCCAGCTGCAGCTGTAAAGGGGGCTGATGTGATTTACACGGACACATTCTTCAGCATGGGCCAGGAAAAGTCCAAGGAGAAAGAAGACGCTCTAATGCCGTTTCAGGTCAATAGAACCCTGGTTGGAAAGGCTAATGATAACGTGATTGTTATGCATTGCTTGCCTGCACATCGGGATGAGGAGATTGAGAGTGTAGTTATGGATGGTAAACACTCAGTTGTGTTTGATCAAGCAGAGAACCGTCTGCATGCGCAGAAGGGAATAATGGCGCTCATTGTGTAAGAGGCTTTTGAATTGGCGCGAGAAGTTGTAGCCATTGGCAGAATCAATGTAGACATCATTATGCAAGTCGACAGAATTCCAGCGAAGAATGAGCACGTTACAAGTGAACAAGGACTAATCTCCTTTGGAGGTTCTGCATCAAATTTCGCAGCCCAGATAGCTAAGCTCGGAGTAGGCACGGGAATAGTTGGTTGCGTTGGTGATGACTTCTACGGACAACAGGCCTTGAAAGACCTATCAAGTGCTGGAGTGGACATAAGTTCCGTGTTAGTCCTGGACAATCAACCAACCGGTATCTTCTTCCTTGCGGAGCAGCGAAATGGTGACAGAGTTGTTGTTTCAGAACCGGGTGCAAATCGCTTCATAGAAAAGCACGTTCTTGACGAGGAAGCCCTTGTAAAATCCACATTGGTACACCTCGCTGGTGCATTCCCAATGATGGCTTCGAGGGTTCAAGAGATTTCTACTGCGAATGGAATGATATTCTCCTTTGACCCAGGAAGGGCTGCAGGTTCATTGGACTTCAAACCAATCCTTCGCAGAACTGATCTTCTCTTCTTAAACCAAGGAGAGCTCCGCAACTACTTCGATGTCAATCCGAATGAGAAAGCCCTGAAGACATTCGCAAAGACAATACCTGGGATTGTAATAGTCAAGAAAGGTGTGAAAGGCGCAGTTGCTACAGATGGGTTTGAATACTGCTCGTCTCGCGTGTTTGATGTCCCTGCAGTTGACACCTTGGGAGCTGGCGATGCCTTTGCAGCTGGTTTCATCACTGCGTGGACTCGTTCTGAGAGGATAGAGCAAGCCCTTCATGTCGGGAATGCAGTAGCCGCCCTTACAATAACCAAGAAAGGCGCACAGATGGGTCAGCCCACAATGGATGAAACCGCCAGACTTCTGAAGAAGAATGGTGTGTCAATTGAATCAATACTCAGGACCTTCAAGACCGGAAAACGCCGAAAAGGAAAAGGTCGACGATAGGCGGTATTACCTGCGTAGTATTCTACTTTTTCATAGGAGAATATACCAGTATTAACACGGAATTCAAGGTGTGAGTGAGCTTATGCACCCATTATTAGAAGAGGTCCTTAGAACAGCACCAACTAGCAAACATGACGTTGATACTGGCAAATCCTCCAGGAGGTCCCCTGGAAAATCTGCCACTACTGATGATGAGCTGGCCAATATCCTAGAGTCAGTGAGCGCTAGAATACTCGTCGTTGGAGTTGGCGGAGCTGGCAATAATGCAGTAACACGTCTGATGCAAGTGGGAGTGGAGGGAGCAGAAACACTGGCCGCAAATACAGATGCGCAGGACCTCTATTTCTGTAGCTCAAACCACAAGTTGCTTCTGGGCAGGGATACCTGTGGGGGGCTTGGAGCAGGAAACAATCCTGATATAGGCGAAGCGGCCGCTCTAGAAACATATGAGGTCATCAAGGATGTAGTCCAAGGAGATCTCGTGTTCATAACTGCTGGAATGGGCGGCGGCACAGGAACGGGGGCAGCACCACTGGTAGCCAAGGCTGCAAAAGAGAATGGCGCGCTGACTGTTGCTATTGTGTGTCTCCCTTTTGAAGTGGAAGGAGATACAAGAAGACGGAACGCTCAACGCGGTCTCAATGCCATCATGGAGCACGTTGATACATTGATAGCCATACCCAATGAGAAGCTATTAGAGATAGCTCCAGATCTGTCCATGCCTGAAGCTTTCATGGTAGCCGATGAGGTCTTGGTGAGGGCTGTTAAGGGTATAGCTGAACTGATTTCGAAGCCAGGATTGGTGAACCTGGACTTTGCTGATGTTCGTACGACAATGAAGAATGGCGGTGTTTCAATCATTGCACTTGGGGAAGGAGAGGGAGAAAACAGAGCTGAGGAAGCCGTAATCAATGCTCTCAGGAACCCGCTGATTGAAGTTTCAATCGAGAATGCTCGTAACATCCTTGTCAACGTCAGTGGCAGCACTGACCTTCAGTTGGCTGAGGCGAAGCGGGTTGTAGAGCTTGTGACTGAACAAGTAAATCCTGGAGTAGAGATCATCTATGGTGCATTGATAGCTCCAGAACTTGAAAATAGAATTCGTGTGACAATTATCGCATCTGGTGTCAGCTCCCCTTACGTGTTTGATAAGACGGAGCGAGTCATGCCCCTGGCGGATGACCTCAAGACAGACTTGGGACTGCAGAGATTGAATGAAACCGACATGGACAATCAGGAAGGGTTAAAAGAAGAGCTAGACTGAGAGCAGTCGAATCCTACATCTAAGGCATTCAAACACCAGGATGTGAAGACACTTGGGCATTAGTGAATTCATTCAAGAGAGCAAACGCATCCTTAAACTGGCAACCAAGCCATCCAGAACAGAACTCTGGACAAGCACAAAGATTACATTACTAGCTATGATTCTAGTTGGCCTGCTTAGCTTCATAGTCCAAATCTTCATGATCACCATCACAAGCGACTGGGGAACAGAGAGTATTTTGCCATCGCTGATAGGCCCAATATAAAACAAGAAACTCGGGGGGTTTCCATTTGGAAACAAAAAGTAGTATTTACGCAGTCCGAACCACAATAGGTCAGGAGAAGGGGGTCACAGACCTCATCACCACAGCAGTCATCGGTGAAACAGATGTCTGGGAGTGTCCCTTCTGTTCTGAGGAGTTTGCCTCTAAAAAAGCCACCCTAGAACACATGGGCAGCTGTAAGAAAAAGAAGAAAGCAGGGGAACCCAAGCTAATATCAACTAACCCGCTTCTTGGACGCGTAAAAGCAATACTTGTACCTGAAACCCTTCGAGGTTATGTCTTCCTTGAAACCCTTGAATTCAGGGATGTTGAGATTGCGATCTCTGGTGTACCCCATGTGCGAGGTCGTGTAGGGGGCAAGGTCAGCTTCGAAGAGATTGACAAGTTCTTAGTGCCCAAGCCAGCTGCAGAGGGCATTTCGACCGGAGACGTTGTAGAGATTATATCTGGACCATTCAAGGGAGAACGAGCCAAGGTTGCACGAGTTGATGCAGCGAAGGAGGAACTCATTCTGGAACTTCTTGACAGTCCTCATACAATCCCAATACGAGTCCATGCAGACTTTGCCAAAATAGTTGAGAAAGCAAAGCGTGAGGAAGAGGTTGAGGTTAGCGCTGAAACTAGGGGTATGGCCGAAGAGGGTGGGCTAGATGATGACTCATTCTGGGCACACGACTAGCCCAGAATCGTTCAGTCACTCCAAAACGCTTAAAACCTTCTGAATCCGCGGTCGAATCATCTCCTTAATTGGACATTGACGCAAGACGTCGTGTCTGGGGTGAAGAAAATGACAATGAATGCAGTAGACCGAATTGGACAGAGTACTACTTGTGCCATTAGGTCGACCATAATCGAAGTGTCCAAGGACCCATCGAGGTTACTGCATCAGGAGTTGTAAGAAATTGAGCGAAACTAAGCCAATTATAGTTGATGCGATGGTAGAGGGTGGCAAAGCTTCCGGAGGCCCACCGATTGGACCAGCGCTGGGACCGACTGGAGTCAATATATTCCAAGTTGTTACGAAGATTAATGAAGTAACACAGGCATATACTGGACTTAAGGTACCGGTGAAGATCACAGTCAATCCTAATGACAAGAGCTTCACTGTTGATGTGGGAACTCCACCGACTAGCGCATTGATTCTAAAGGAAATCGGTCAAGCAAAGGGTTCAGGAGAGCCGAACACCAATATCATCGGAAATCTGACCATTGACCAGATCAAGTCAATTGCTAGAGGTAAGGCGAACGACATATCCGCACTCAATATGAAGAGTGCTGCTCTGATTGTATCAGGAACTTGTGTTTCATTGGGTGTGACAGTCGAAGGGAAACCAGCGAAAGAGTTTCAGCAGGACGTAAAAGAGGGTGTCTGGGACAGCCAGTTGGACGAGCCGCTCAGGGAGGGCTGATCAATGTCATTCAGGATTGAACCCATAGAGGCTGCCGTTGCTGAAGCAAGGAAACTAGGAACTGAGAAAAAGAGGAAGTTCAAGCAAAGCTTTGATGTTGCCGTCAACTTCAGGAAGAAAGAACTTGATGTGACTAAGCCTGAAAATCGCTTCAATCAAGAGGTTGTCCTTCCCAATGCAATGTTTCCTCCCGCAAAGGTGTGCGCGTTCGGAGATGGCGAATTTGCTGAAAATGCCCTTGCAGCTGGAATCCAGAGAGTGGTGTCGAAAGATGAGATTCCAAAGCTTGGTGACGAGAAGAAGGAACGCAAAGCCTTAGCAAATGACTTCGACTTCTTCATCGCAGCCGTGGATGCGATGCCCCTCGTGGGTCGCTACCTTGGACAAGCCTTGGGACCCAGAGGAAAGATGCCAAGGCCCTTTCCACCGCAAGCAGATCTTGCTCCTGTGGTAGACCAGTATCAAAGGACTGTTCGAGTAAGGATGAGGAACACCCCGACGTTCCATGTCAAAGTTGGTCATGTGAATATGGCTGACAAGGAGATTGCTGACAACATAGCAGCAGTTCTGAGCTTCGTGGAGAGTAAGGGATTCCTAGACCGTGTCGGCAAGGTTCTCGTCAAGAGTACGATGGGGCCAACGGTCGATGTGCCAATCGAGAGGTGATAGAAACGTCAGTATATGAGAAGACGATTCCACAATGGAAAATTGACAAAGTGGCAGAGCTGGCAGCCCGAATTGACGATAGCGAGATGATAGGTCTTGTGAACGTGGAGGGTGTAGGAGCAAAGCAGCTTACAGGAATCAGAGAGAGCTTGAGGGGCTCTGCAACCATGATCATGGCACGAAACACATTGATGATCAGAGCTCTTGAAGTAGCGAAGAAAAAGAGAATCAAAGACCTAGTTGAACATGTTTCAGGCCCAGTGGCATTCATGTTCAGTAACGAGGACCCCTTCGTTCTGACAAAGTTCCTGAGCGAAAACAAGGCCGCAGCCCCTGCAAAGGGTGGTCAGATTGCACAAAAGGACATCGTGGTGCCTGCGATGAACACTGGCGTTGCGCCAGGCCCATTCATTAGCGAGCTCGCTGCACTGAGAATCCCATCTCGTGTAAAGGGAGGGGTCATCCATGTCACTGACGATACCGTTGCGGTCAAGGCTGGAGATGTAATATCAAACGCCATGGCACTGATGTTGACAAGACTTGGTATCGAACCCATGGAGCTTCAGCTCAAGCTTATCGCAGCATATACCGATGGTGCTGTATTGACTGGTTCCAGTCTTGAGATTGACCTAGGTAGTCTATTTGCTCAGGTCATTGCGGGACATCAGTTTGCAGTCAACCTCTCAATCAACATTGGGTATCCCACAGTGGAGACCATACCAATGATACTTGCCAAGGCAAATATGGAGGCCAAGAGCCTGACTATGAAGATCGGATTCTTCGAGCCAGACATGATTGGCGAGTTCCTAGCCAAGGCAAACTCGGAGGCGCTTGCTCTCGCAGCAATAATCTCTGAGAAGGACCCAGACGCAATATCCTCCGAAGCCCTCAGTCAAGTCCAGGCTGCTGCAGCCCCAGTTGCAGCTGCTCCAAAAGTAGAACCAGATCAATCAGAAGAGGTTGAGGAAGAGGAGGATGAAGAAGAAGTTGCAGGCCTCGGCGGCCTGTTTGGATAATAATAGCGAGGTAGATAGAAATGGAGTACGTATATTCAGCACTTCTGCTCCACAAAGCAGGCCAGAAAGTCAATGCCAAGAACATGGAGGCTGTACTCACCGCAGCAGGTGTGGAAGCTGACAAAGGCAGAATCAAGGCACTTCTTGCAGCCTTGAAGGATGTTGACATAGATGAGGCTCTGAAGAGTGCAGCTATGCCTATGGCTGTCGCCGCTGCTCCTGCAGCTGGTGGCACCGCTAAGGCAGCCCCTGCAGAGGAGAAGAAGGAAGAAGAAGCTGAAGAGGAAGAGGAAGTTGCAGGCCTCGGAAGCCTCTTTGGTTAGAGTGGAATCCGGTCTTCTGATCAGTCCCTCTAGTGAGAGGGCGGGCAGGTCGCGAGCCTGTCCGCTCACCTGTATTTTTTGTATGATTTAACCCACAGAAACATATGCAACCATGTCACGACTGAGTAGTGTGAAGATTGTATATCATCATCTAATGCGCGTTTCCTATGATGGGACTCCTGCTGGTGCACCAGGTAGACTAGACTCTGCTATAGAGATTCTGAGCAAGCATCCGGAATACGAGTTTATTGAACCCGCTCCTGCAACAGATGAGCAAATTCTACGAGCTCATGGTCCAGGACATCTCGATGAAGTCAAGCGTGATAGTGATTACACACACCAAAACCTGCTCTATGAGATGGCAGCACTTGCTGCAGGCGGAGCCATATTGACTGGAGAGATAGCAGCGGAAGGAGAGCCTGCCTTCGGATTGATACGTCCCCCAGGGCATCACGCATCTTGGGATAGCTACTGGGGCTACTGCTATCACAACAACATCGCAGTATCCCTTTTGCATCTGAAGGCACTTGGGAAGATTGACACAGCATTCATCCTCGACTTTGACCTTCATACTGGAGATGGAAATATCAACATCTTGGGTGATGATGAGAGTTTTGTCATCCATAACCCTCGCGGGCATGGAGATGACGCCTATCTTGCGGATGTGAGAAAGGTCTTGGAATCCAGCCCAGATGTGGATATAATAGTGGCCTCTGCCGGATTCGATCAGTACATCGACGATTGGGGAAGCAATCTCTCCACAGATGCATTCAGACTAATAGGTGCAATGATGCACGAGTATGCTATGGAGAAGTGCGAGGGAAGAAGGTTCGGCCTCTTGGAGGGGGGCTACAACTTTGGAGACTTGGGAAAGAATGTTCTTGCATTCTGTGAGGGATTAAGAATCGGGAGCAAATAGAACACTACCCGAAATTTCATTATGACCTTAAATCCCGAAATCACAACTCACTGTCGGTGAGAGGTTTGCGTCTATTCAATCTCCTCAGTCCACTATCTGACTTTGTAAGCATGATAGCGACGTACTTCGCGGAGATCTGGGACTTTTTAATCTTTATAGGGAGAGTTTCAGGAGTAATTGTTGTCCTAATTGGAGCGATTCTCTGGTTCACTGAAGCTAATCCCAAACGGGGAAAGGGATTGGTTGCTAGTGGGATACTCCTGTCCATAGTGGTGCAATACTTTGTGATGTATCCTCCGTTATTTTTACTCTGACCTCATAACGACCCTGGTTTCACACACCCACTAGGCTCGAGGGCAACTAGTGGCTCTCGGGCCACCTTCTTCGTTCTCTCATTCATTTCGCCTAACCAGCCTTAACAGAAGTTCCAATAGATTTATTAATTATTGTTAATTTTAGAATAAATATGTCTTCTAAGATTAATCCTATTGTCCTACAGATTGCTAACGTGGTGGCAATTGTGGGCAGTACGGTGTTCAATGCATTGGTGAATATCCTACCCCTTAATGGAATCACCACAGGCGAGGTTTCGAATGCATACCCAAACCTCTTTACACCTGCAAATTACGTGTTCTCAATCTGGGGAGTAATATACACACTATTGTTTGTGTTCATGTTCTATCAGCTTAGGACGAGTCAGCGCGACGCTCAATACCTTCAGGATATTGGATTCCTATACCTACTAAGCGCTATCATCAATATCGCGTGGCTTACCGTCTTTCACTATTCATATCCAGCCCCGAATGACCTGATCATTCTCACAACGGTTCCGATTTTTGGACTCTTCCTTACCCTGCTCTACATTTATCTCAGACTCGGAGTTGGAATCAGAGAGGCTTCGAGGAGTATCAAGCTCGCGGTACATCTGCCTTTGAGTGTCTATCTAGGGTGGCTATCAGTGGCCACAATTGCAAATACCGCATCAATTCTCAATCATCTTGGCAGAAATCCGGGGATACCACTCCCAGTTCAGGAGGCATGGACTGCGGCGGTGATAGTTGTTGCATTTCTCATTACCTTCCTGATGTTGGTCAGGAGGAGGGATTTCGCCTTTGGATTCGTAGTCATTTGGGCCACTTTAGGGATTGCGGCAAAACAAGCTGCATCGCCCTTGATTTTCTACACAGCGACGGGAGTGGCAGTGGTCATTCTTCTTCTGATTCTCATACTCCCATTTTTGAAGAAAGAGGGTTTTTCAAAGTACTACATGATGAGCTAGGAGGCTTGGCGTTGGGCGTATCTTCGCTCAACGCACCTCCAGTTATTTCAGCTTGAGAGTCGGAATAACCAGTGAGTATATCACATACTTCCTACTTAGCCATCGAAGAAAAATATCA
>JAHQWZ010000357.1 GCA_029856425.1 Candidatus Thorarchaeota archaeon | reverse complement strand
CTGGAATCAGAGGCCTTTCTTCTTTCTCCTCGACTGCCTTCTCAAGCCCAATTTCCTCGAGTATACTTGCCCTCCCTATCTTCCTCTGAGATTTGCGTACCCATCTTGCTCCTGCCCATGACTGGAGACGCTTTGCGAATTGTGCCGAGACGAATAGGGATGCACCGAATGATATTAAGAATCCCGACAATAGCAGAACCGGAGAGCCAATTGCCGAGTTGAGCATGAAGTCTACAGTCAGCATGCCAGGCGCAAGTGAAAAGATAATCACGTTTGGAATGCCCAAACGAGCATATTTCTGTAGATACTGAAGGCCAATCACGTAGACTGCAAGACTTCCTATGAATGCCACCAAAATCAATGAGAGGGCCGGTGTGATGGCTAACATACCAAGAGCTATAGCTAATGGTCCAGTCAGGATGATAGCAGGGCCAAGAACCCATCCCATCTTCTGAAATGATGCATTGGAGATTCCCTCTCTTTTTCGTAGGCTGCTTAGGATAGCAACAGATGCAAGAAGAAACCCATGAAGACAGAGAATGGATGCCTGCAGTGACTGCCATAGAAGAGCTAGAGAGATTGCAATGATGCCAGCGCCTAGGAAGAGGAGAATCGCGCCAGGAACAATACGCGTCCTCCAGACCATTATGAATCCTGCAAGTGCAAGGCTGATAGAAGAAGCTACCAGCATCTGAACCATGCGGTCTTGAACAAAGGGCTGTATCAGGAAAAAGGAGGCAAGCCATACGGCGGCGGACACTATCAGTAGGACAACGATGAATGCGAAGAGCTGAATCCTATCTGCCCAAAGGCTCGCTCTCTCGAATCCTTTGTCCTCCATTTGCATCCCCGAATACCATCGAATTCCCACGGAAGTCGAGTCTCTGCTGGAGCAGAAAGAAGTCTTGTGGTGGCAAGATGAATTAGGACGCTTCCATTAATAACTTCGCACGCAAAACTATTCGTGTATTGAGGGTTCAAGCAATCCTTTTATCGGCACATCTGATATTCAAATTGTGAAGGGTTTCATTGAGCGCGTATCTAGAATGAGGGATTAAGCATGCCAAGGAGAGTCGAATGCAGATATTGCAGCGCCATGAATGATATAGAAGCGATCGAGTGCTCGAAATGTGGAGCCAGCTTGTCTGACGCCATCACTCATGTTGTGTGCGATAGATGTGGCTTCCCTCTTCCTGAAGGGACAAACGCCATCGGAGAATGTGTGGTCTGCAAGAAACCCGTTTACCTTTGTGAGAAGCACAAGAAGAGAGTAGAAGATGATGAAATTTACTGCAGAGAACACGAGTCCGAATGCTTCATAGCCACAGCTGTCTTTGGTACTCCGCTTCATCCGAAGATCGATCTGCTGAGAACATTTCGCGACAACTGGCTCTCAAATAGACTGCTCGGCAGGATTGCTATTCGGACTTACTATGAAGTTTCTCCACCAATCGCAAGAAGAGCTAGACGAAATGAATACCTTCGAACTATTCTTCAACAGGTGATTGTAGAGCCAGGGCTAAAGCTCGCGAAGGCTGTTCTTGGAAAGGAATGATCTTCTTTTGTGAAATGATAGTAGAATTGTTGAGCTACCGATAGTATCTTAGGATGCTTTCAGTGCCTCAAATCTATGCAGCTCACTCCGGATGTTCTACTTGGGACCTCTCTTGGTTTCCTCGCGGCATCCATGTGGGCGATTTCCGTGGTTGTCTATCGATCACAGAGTGACGAGATCCGTCCCTTGGCCATCGGATCGATCAAGATGTGGGTTGCATTTGGACTCATGGCTTTCCTTGTTACTCTCCCATGGCGCTCCACTGCATACTGGGTTCCTGCTGAATCCATAATATATCTGGCTCTTTCGGTTTCACTTGGAGCTGTGGCTGGTGACACAATTCTATTCATGAGTCAAGAGAGAATAGGGGTTTCCTACGCTTTTCCAATTGCGATGTCATTTCCTGTCCTTACATATATCCTGGCAATTCTGTTCCTGGATGATGAGATTTCCGCTATACGATTCCTTGGCACCGTGATCGCTGTTGTTGGTATCATCCTAATATCACGTGAGCAAAATGGGGAGCAGGATGAATATGGAAACTCACGTCTCGATATCCTAGGAATATGCATGGCGCTCTTCACAATGGTTTGCTACTCAGTTGGCACAGTTCTCTTGGACTTGGGAGTGACAGGAGTAGACCCCATTGATGCCAACTTCGTGAGAATTCTCATTGGATCCATAGAATTCATACCCATCTATGTCCTTGCTAGTCAGATG
>JAHQWZ010000024.1 GCA_029856425.1 Candidatus Thorarchaeota archaeon | reverse complement strand
ACAGGAGCTTATCGATGAGAAGACCGAGCACTGGGGCGTCAAGGTCACGTCAGTTGAGATCAGGGATGTTGTGATTCCTGCTGCACTCCAAGATGCTATGAGCAGAGAGGCTCAAGCTGAGAGAGAACGGCGTGCGAGAATCACGTTGGCAACAGCCGAGCTTCAGGCGGCAGAGAACATGATGAAGGCGGCTAGGATGTATGAGGAATCTCAGGTAGGATATAATTTACGAACATGGAACATCATGCAGGAGATATCTAAGAACGCTAATCTTATCATCATGATACCCACAAATCTGCCAGAAGTAGGTACGGTCGTAGGGACAGCAGCCGCGCTATCTGCAGGAACAGGCGGTCTTAAGCTGCCTAAGGATAAAGGCAGCCAAGAGTAAGTAGGGATGATATTACGAGGTTGACATGATGGATGCTTGGATTAAGATCTTCGTTGTGTTATTGCTGATGTCACTTCTCAGCGTCCTCATTGGCTACGTCCTGTTTGATCCATTTGTTGGATTGATTCTAGTGGCAATTGTACTAACCCTGATGGTAGTGGCAGTAGAACCCGCAAGCGGCAAAGCCATGGCTCAGGTTGTGGTGCCCATTGTACTCATCCTCTTTGCAATGCAGGTGTTCTTCAGCCCTGGGTACACCTTTGATGTGCTACAACTCATCATCGTTGCAGGCATGCTCTTCTTGATGCTTGCCATATTCACAGGCGGCGGAGGATTCGTCGATGGCGGCTTTATTGATGCGAAGGTCTCATGCAAGCTATTTCCATTCTATGGAGTCGCAATCTTGCTATCTGTGCTCATCGATCCAACAAGGACTATTACTGTCTACCTTATGGTTGGAACGGTCATGGGACTTATGGTGCTATATGGCATCTTTCTCAGAGGCTATGATAAATGGCCTGAATTCTCTGAGTATGACAAAATGCACGACGTCATTGCTATATCAGACATCAATCCAACTGGCAAGGTAAAGGCAGGAGCAGCAATTTGGAGAGCCAGAACGGATGGACCACCTATCCGCGAAGGAGAGAGTGTATCTGTCCGCGGAATCATTGGCTTGACAATGATTGTAGGCCATGAGGTCATTGGGGAATCTGACCAACGCTAGTGTTTTTTCATAAGGGTCGGTTCCATCCGACCCTCACTTATTATTCAAAAACTCTTTCAAAAGAACCCAAACAAGAGACAGTCCAAATAAGAAACCAACTATGGTTGTGACGCCCCATTCAATCTGAAATACTTCAACCATATTCACTGGTTCTATTGGAAAGACTGGGAACATGACGAATGCCACTATATTCCAAACATAATGGAATGCAATTGGAACCCAGAGTCGCTTGCCCGACCAGTAGTAGCTATAGCAAAGGACAACACCTCCAAGAAAGAGGTTGAACGTGAATATCAGAACTAAATGCAATGGAACGGAGCCCAGTGGAATCCACCAACTGAAATGGAGCAAAGCGAACCATAATGAAGTTCCGATAATAGCTATGGTACGACCAGCCAACTTCTCAAATCTTGTCAAAAGATAGCCGCGGTATACAATCTCTTCAAAGAGCGCCACAGGAACAGTAAAGATAATCTGATTTGTTATCAAATCCCCGGTTATATCGCTCATAGGGCGGAGGTCGCCTCCGAAGAACATTGCAATAAGGTAGACTAGAGTTGCAGCTGCCGTTCCTGCTATCGCACCAATAACCAGATGATGGATTGTTCTATCATCAGTCTGTAGCCCTAGGCTGGTGACATCCCCGCCGCGTTCCCAATGCAAGAAAAGAATCACAGCCAAGTACATCAATATGTATAGACCAAAGAATTGGATTGTGCCAATGAGTCCTCTAGTGACCTCATCCATCGTAGCTGTCAGAATTGATATTGTTTCATTGAGAAGATGAATCAGCAAGAGCGCCAATGAAAATAGTAGAACTCGCATCTTACCTAGATCATTCGATTGTACATTCTTGGCTCCCATGTATTGGCCAACGTTTTTCGCACCTAAATCTCATCCGGTAAGACGTGCTAGGACACACGAGAAGGGTATACATATTGCCAAATTTAATAACTAGACGTGGCTCTTCGAACGTAATGGTGGTAACTAGGAATTACATATGACTAGTACAATCATCCATTGAAGATTCGCGCCACGGAGGCTTGCTCTTGTCTGAAACAAGACGTCTGCTACTGGAGTTCGAAACGGAAGAGGTTGGAATTCTTGCTTCAAAGGATAAAAGAGTGAGAAAGGCGCTTGTTGGTGCCTTTTCCGATGCTTCAGACGTCGTGAGAGAACGGGCACTTCTTGCATCCATTGATATCGGAGACCCGACAATTGTCGCAGACCTTGTCAAATCTATGACCGATGAAGATGACAACGTACGAATCGCCTGCGCTCAGGCATTGGCATTTTACCATCAGCCAAGAACAATTCCAATCTTGCTCAAGGGATTACAGGACAGCAATACTTGGGTCCGGTCCCATTGTGCAACAGGACTCTCAAGACTTCTGAATGGACCGATATGGGCAAGACTTGATTCAAGCGATATCGAAGACCTTGCTGCCGGCTTTCCGGACATGGAGGATGCAGCCATACGTTCAAGACTGAACAGAATAAATGTGGACTCGAATGCAATTGGCCGCTACATGAAATGGCGATCAATGGGCTTTGATATTGAAGTGGATGTTACTGATTTCATCAAAGAATTAGAGGAAACGCCAATAGTAATGGCAGGTGCCGCTGAAGCTGCATTAATAACGCGTGCGGATGAGGCGGCGAGAAAACCAACAGGAATCGCACCGGAAGTCGAGGAAATACTCAGCGAGATTCCAGAGGACCTTCGAGAAACCCTACCGGAAGAGGATCTTAGAAGGCTTACACCCGAAACTGCAAGAGAGCTAGTTAATTCATTGACAGCGGCGGTACCCACAAAGAAGCCCGAAGAAAAACCAAAGAAGAAAGCAGTAAAAGTCAGGAAAGAGAAAAAAGTCCGAAGGAAGAAGTCAGGACCAAGCAGGCAAGAACTCATTGAGATGCTTCCAGGAGAAGTTAGGGAATCTGTTTCCGACGAGGTTCTAAAGACCTTGACCTATGAGGAGCTTGAAGCTCTGATAGCATCCACAATAGAAACCTCTGCTCCTGAACTTGAAACAGAAAAGAAGAAGTTATCGAAGAAGGACGCAATAATTGAAGATCTTCCTCCTGACGTCCGCAAATCAATTGGTGATAGCAATCTAATGAAGATGTCAGTCAAAGAACTTGAGGAACTCGCGGCCAAGGCGAGTATGACTGAAGATGAACTCAGACTTAAGGAATTTACAGAGAAATACGGGGAAGAGAAAGCTAATGTTCTCGTGAGTGTCCCCGGGGAGATGTTGTCGGGCATACCTGAGGATCAAATCCTAGAGATGGATCTTGAAACTCTAAAGGCTCTTGTACAGGCTCTAGAACACACCTAGCCTATTACTTCTCTGAGCCCCGAATAACTATTGCAAATTCACTAGCAAGCTTGCCATACCATTCCAAGAGGTCCCTCATGTTGTCTACATGGCGATAAGTTCCATTGCCATACTGCGCCATTGCAAGCATCAATTCTTCGTCTATCTCACTTCGCTCTCCTAGACCAATGGTGTATATCACTAGACTGCCGGTGTTCTTGAATCTCTCCTTCAAAACCTTGAGAGGAGCAGGCCCAGACGTTGTCATTCCGTCGGTCATCATAATGACCATGGTTGGCTTTGTCGGATCTCCAAAAGCATCTATAATGTCAGCAGCTCGCGTGAGTGCCGTACCCATGTCGGTAAGAGTACCCCCTTCTTCAATCTTGTCCACCACGTGTGTACTAATGATTTGAAGTCCGAGTGCTTTCTCTCTTCCTGTGCACTCAACATAGGGCTGTACTTCACCGGTTTCCGAACTCAAGAAAGTCATCTCTGTGACTTCCTTTTCGAAAGTCACGACTCCAACTTTCTCGCCATAGCCTCTGCCAACTTTTTCTGCAAGGTAGAGAAGAACAGCCATAGCTGCAGCTTCACCTCGGCTCACATTAGTTCCTTCCTTGAAACGATCGAGAAATGCTTGAACCTCTGGATTATCACCCGCAAGGTCTTTGAGACCCTCACGTGCGTGAGCTATGTCCTGAACAGGGACATCGGTCGTTTTCATGGAACCGCTTGTATCGATGCATAAGACTGCATTGAAGGGCGTAGCAATACCTATCGTTTTGAATTGATATCCAGTCCTTTCCTTCAGCGCTTCGAATGCAAGCTTTGCAAACCTCTTTCCTGAGAGAGATGGTCGAGTGGTCATTATCTCCACCTTAACATTCAATTCAGGCCAGATGAATGACATTCCCGGATAGACCAGTCTCCCCCCAATGAGCTTCTCCAAAGATTCGACTTGTTCTGCAGCACGTGTTACTAGGTCTTCGGTGCTTGCATCCTCAGTTAGTGGCTTAAGTCCAAATTCCACATACTCGAGTGCAATCATGTCTTCATCATAAAGGGAAACGTCTATACCTGCATCGCCTTCCATCAAGAGTGATGCTTCAAGGACCAATGTATCAATCCTTATTCTATCAGGTGGAACTCCATCATTGATTCGTATTTGAGCTGCTCCCCAGAATGAAGAGGCTGGGTCTTCAAATACAACAATCGACCCTAGCTCAGCATTTAATTTCTTGGCAGTCTTAGGATTGAGAACAGCGTATCCCCTTAGGTCACCGCCATCATCAATCTCTAGTTTCACCGACTTGGTGATATCGTTCTCCTCCTATGGTACGATGTTTAACTTTCCTTCAGATTCATTATAAAGAATTGTGCCAGCTAGTTGCTTACGCCAGAAGCTTCAATACCTCCCTAGTAAGGTCCATTGCCGAGTTGCTTTTGATAGGATTCGAATTAATCGCTTTGGTGAATGTGGCGTTAATCTTCTGAGTGCCAAACTCTAGGCTGTCTAGAGCATCTTCACCCTTTGTTCCAAGCACAGTGCAACTCGTTATATTTCCCGGCCCCTTTTTCACCCAGAGATGTACCTCCGTGATGCCTCCGCGAATACCTAGAGAGATGACATAGGAATCGAAGTAGATACCATTATGGCCTCCAGCACTCATGGATTCCATCCTCGGCCAAGTATGTTTTGGCGGAATCATGTAATCGACAGAGGTGATATCCCATCCCTCACCACTGATTAATTTCATAATCGTATCTTCAAGAGTCACTACAGCATCACCCTCGCAGCCAAGGCAAACAACTGCCTGTGGAGGACGCTCTGCTGACTTAATGGTCCCAAAAGGACGATTTACAAGTGTCAGTGCATTTCCGCCAAGTATTCTTTGAGCATCTTCTAAACTCCCAGGGAATTCACGTGAAAGAAGATGTAGAATGAGTTCGGCTGCTTGGACTGAAAGAAAGGTGAAATCTGTTCCGAAAAGGAGGTTCTCTGACCAACTACCAAGATGTGACTTCAACCGATCACTCGACATCTTGAAGAGGACAGGTACATCCTTGTCATGAAGAGTCGAGGTTTCGCCGTAGATAGCGGGGTCTCGTAGGATGTCATACAGCTTTGTACTTCCTGGACTCATTGCACAGTGGGCGAGGATTACACTCAATCCTCGCATAGCCTTTTTGTACTTCTCATCCTGCCGCATCGATACAACGAGGTTTCTAATCCTCTCGGCAGTCCGAATATTCCTAGTATCCAATATCACAGGTATTCCAAGCTCTCCTGCTCTAGCAACGACATTCCTTGTATAGTCAGCCTCAATATCATCCAAAAAGAGCTGGGCAAGTGGGTGGAGCTTGAGCCCTCTAAGTCCCAACTCCCCAATAGCTCTATCCAGCTCCCGCATTGGTAGGTCTGGCGATCCATTGATGGCATCCTTAGGATCTACCCTCGCGAAACCAATGAGTCTGGAGGAATGCGGAGCGCGTGTAGTCCATGCCGCAATCTTATCATTCGAAACTTGAAACGATGGCTCTTCAGTGGACTTGCTCTTGGAGTAGTCATCAGTGTAGGGAAACACAACTGTTCTGTCTACCAGCCATCCATGATTCATTCGCGACCACTTCTCTTTGGTCTTGAAGATTCTTTCAGGCAATTCAGGTGCAATAATTCCAATAGGTTCAAAGAGTAGTGCATCTTGATTCTTCATTTTCTCAGTCATTCGCTGCATCTCAAACCATAGGAGCGCATAGAACTCATATGCTCCCGAAGGTGTGTTCTGGTGGTTTTTCTCCCTGCCCATATGGTGATGAGCATCAACGATATAAAGCCTGAACTCCTCGCCCTTTGCGATTCCTTTCTCTGGTATGTTTTCAAGTGCACGAACTACCAACATCTAAATGCGGCTCCGGTTAGTGGACCCTACTGTCTTGTGTGAGATAAAGTATTCCTTCATAGACATAGTATAAGAAGTATCTACGTCAGGCATATATCCTGACATGAGGAACATTAGAATGGAATCGCTGGGAGCTTGAATTTATGCTAGTTGCAGAAAATACGGCAGAGGGTGAAGTGAAACGCTTCCTGCTGGTGGATGCGCTCATACAACTTGGTGAGGTTCAAGCAGGTTCAGAGAGTAGAATCTTTGACCCGCACAGGGCATTCTCATTCTATGCAATGGTTGAGAATCAACTACTTGATTACTCAAGCAAGTATCCTGAAGCTTTCAAATACATCCCAAGAAGAGCCTATGTATACCTCACGCACCCGCCCATACTTAGTGAGATTTACCATGATGTTTCTTCTTCAAACCAAGGGTGGTTTGCTGATCTGTTTGCAGTTCGGCCGCTCCTTGGTATTGGCGGCACAAAGCTACCTCCCGATCAACGCAAGAATAACATCAAACGCGTTGAGAATTGGAGTGTCACACCACCGTTCAGCTCAAGGCTATATCGCCTTCAGGACATGAGATATGGAAGCCGAGCTCGAAGAGGATGGGGCGCAGTAATGAGCGCAGGAGACCTCAAGGAGTCTTTGAGAAACGAAAATAGACCGGATCTCCTGAGGTATTTCAAATCCGAATTACCTCTGTTCATTGAAATGGAACGCAGGGAGGACCTTGACCTACTGATGGAATGGCTCGTCTTCCTCAAGGATGCAGGACTCGAGGCACCGCCCACGCTCTTCTCAGTGAAAGATCATAAGGTTTGGAAATCAGAGATTGTTCGACTTCTTCAAATCCCCAACTCAAGATTATTGTTAGCAGGTGCGACAATAACCTCCTTGTCAACACTAGTGAAGCACCTTCGAACCTCATCACAGGATTCTGACTGGTCCAAGAAGCTAGTATTTGGAAGTGCATACCCTGAAACTCAAAAGGGTGATAGCATATCAGAGATTCTCAGCTACCTGCTGAGCAATAATCTTGGAGCAACTCCTGAAGAAGTACAAAGGATTCTTGGCGGGAATCTTCTTGCAATGTTTCCTCCAAGACCTCCGTATTATGAATATGTGGAGAATACTTCTAGCGTGGTTGCAGAAGGCCTTATTGGAAAGGCATCACTAAGCGAGCTCTCTCGTATCTTCAGAATTCTAGCAGCTCGGAAACTGCAGATAATCGAGTCCTTCGATTATATGATTGGGAATGAAGGTGGTGAAATACACCTCAATGATGCAATTTTAACAGTGCGAAATCCAATATCTAAGACCGCAAACACCATTGTGCTACTAAACGACCCTGGCGACTCTCTTACTATTTCCGGATGGAGAAACTCACTTACTAAGAAAGCTTCTGGAAGAGATGCAGACCCCCTCATACCACTAGTTCAGGCTTCAGCAAAATCAAATGGCCCCATTCTTGAATCGCTTTCGGACATAAATCGATTCAACTACGCCCTTTTGGAATGTCTTAAGGTAAAGAATATCCAAGAGATTCTTTCAGCTCTGCACTTCAACCTGAATCTGAATGACATCAAAAGCGGAACCCTTCGGATGTCGGAAGAAGATATGAAAGCCATTGGTGTAGAGAATGGTAACTTGGTTTTGGGGATGGAAGCCCAAGCTGGGCAGTGCTGGGCCGGGCATGTGGCTTCGGATGTGGAATGCCCTCAAAGAACAGTCTGCATTTCTCAAGCTGATGCTCATTTCCTTGGACTCTCTGATAAATCAGTAATAGACTTGGTTAAGAGCGAGGGAGAAATTAAGAACTTGGAGAAGGCACTCTTTGCCCTTGAATCAAATGGGGGATTTTCAAAGGCAGAACTGCTATCCTATGCGTATCTTCACGCAAATAGACTACAAGAAACTTTGAATGGACAAATCCTTGGCGCGGGTACTTCAATCTGGATCAACGGACGTGATGCAGGCGCCAGAATGACACTCGCTCATTCAGTCCCACCTCTGGAACCAGGTGAGCTAGCTAGGCTTGCAGGGAATTCACTAGAGTTTAGACCTGCACAAATGTTCAGACCATTCAACTTGATTTTGGCCATATCAACGGACAGAACGATGGGTGTGCAAGATATCGAACTCAAGACTGTGCAGTCACTACGACGAAGACTCAACGCCCTAATTTCCATTGTTCCAGAGATAGATGAGTTGTTGTCTGATCTCGGAACTTCAATAACCAGAATGGATATGGCGACTCTTGCTGCTTTGCTTACAATTCAAAGCATTTCTGGAAATAGATCAGAGGGATCACTAGGCATCGTTATGGTGTCCGAAACTCCTACTAAGTTTTCAATTCAAAAAGGAGAGAGTATACACACTAGCCTGCAGTTCTCCACCGACTTTGCGTCTGAGGAAGTAATCGTATCGATACTCTACTCACTATTGGATGGCTCCCGTGATTTGGGTGGTTCAGCTAGATTATACGGGGCATTCAGAGCAATAGCTGAGTTCTTGGAAGACTTTGGATCTGAGATGCCAACTCTTGTTCTGATGATTGCCAATCTAAGCAACGAAATCTTCGATGATGCAAGACCATTTCTCCAATCAATTGCCTCTCATGAAAGATACCAGATAGAAATCCTCAACCTTGGAGAAGAAGCTCATCTTACTCCGGATTTCGATGGAATTAATGTTAGAATCCACCAATTGAATAGTTTCGCAGCTGATGTTTTTGAAGGGTACTTGGCTAATGCTATTGATGGGTTGGTGCTAGGGAATGTCGGAGGTGCTACTTCCGATGGATTTGGAGATTCTCGATTGTAGAGATTCGTGATTCAAGCACATCAATCTCGATTTCCACCTCATCTATTACATGACCAATTTCACCAATCGCTTCAAAGATATCACGAATGCTTGACCCGTTTCCTTGCTCGGCCTCCATAGCAGTGAGAGCAAGGGCCTCCTTAATCCTTCTTAGCCTTGCATCGATCTCCTCAATGATACTCAGTGTTTCTTCTAGCCTTCCTATCGCTGGGGGATTTCTTGAAATCTCTGGCAAACATATCACATCCTGCTTCTTTCAAGAAGATGAGAAGTCCGTTCCTCCAGCTTTTCAAGTCGAGCTGAAAGGGATTCGAGCCTGTCAAGCATATGACCAAGCTTGTTTCGCAGCATCCCGACAGCTGCACCTTCATTTCCGCCAAATTCGCCTGTCATCATTTCGGACTCTAGATGCTCCGCGAGAATCTTTGCTTGGGTTTCAACCATTTCGAGCCTTTGAAGTATATCCTCTACAGGAAATTTCTCCATACGAATTCTAAGGTCATCAACTAGTTTTGTAAGTGCCGCCGCGGCTCTACGCTCCTCCTCACTGGCAATTCGTGTGGGTGGTTCCTTGAGTGAGAAGGATTGCTTCATGCCCTCAAATATGCCTACGCTGGGCTTACTCACAACCACCTCGCGAGTTCTTGTTGGAGGTTCAATTCTATCACCAATCTGGTACCAAGCTGGCACTAAGAACTTCCTGGTGATTTCCTCCAAGTCTGTGTCCAATAGTATTGCGAAGGTAGCTAATTCTCTTGAACTATCCCAAATTGCCAGCTCGACGTTATCCTCTTTCCGCAAAATGATGGCGGCCACTCCTTGATTCAAATCCTCAAAAACAGGCAGATCGATTAGCCACCGACTATACAATAGAGCAAATGCGGGTATTTGTTTCAGCTTTCCACAACGTAGAGCAATTCCGTATTCTTCATCTGGATGCTTAATTGCCTGTTTTATCCAGGGCGAGGTGTTGAATTTTCTGCCGGGGATGCTGAGACTGATGACCTCCGCGGCATCCCATTCAATGGCATCAATTCTGAGCTGCTCAATGTAGTCTAGATTGGGTTCCTCGAATTCAGACGAAAGACTCTCTCCTAGTAAGTGCTTTAGTACAAGGCGAATAAGATCATGTGGAGTGTAGTCACGCAGCCAGATTGTAGTTGCAAGTTTGGCTCGACCTGGAGCTCGGTCATCATCGGAAAGCACAATAACCAATTTAGATGAATTCAAGCCTTGCTCTCCAAGAATGAATATTCCTGTTCGTCCAGGGGCATCCATAGCGCGATCAGCCATCAGATGTATAGCTTCATGAGTAGGTTCAAAGTAGGTTTCTTGATTGAATTTTGAACTCGATGATTCTTGGAGCCCCTTAATGAGCAGACCCTCCTCAACCCAACCTGATTTGAGACCGGTTTCCGGGAGCTGTGAGATTAGGTATCCAAGGATTTCGCTACTTCCATACATTGCCTGAAGTCTGGTAATTGCTTCTTCGTTCAATTTCTGACCTCCTCGCTACGAAACCTATCAATGAATCCCTTAATCACCGATGCAACATCTTTGAAATGACCTATATGAATTAGCCTCCCGTTGCCAGCATCGGCAATAGCCCCCATTAAGTCCAGATCTGATTTGATTCCCAGAGATACACATGAAACCAAAACTCCATTATTTGTAGCAATTGCACGAGCCATACTTACTGGATTGCGCCCCGATGTAAAAGCCCCTCCGGAGATTAACAGAATAAGAGTGGGAAGACCATTCTGCGCATTTAGTTCCCTAGCTAAATCCAGAGAGAATTCAAGAGCTTCGCCGGGATTTGAAGGCTCATCGCTATGATCATCATTCCGTGCAGAAATCCAATCATGGATTTGCTGATATGATTCTGGGTTCAGCTCTAGTAGCCGGCCTTCGCCAATCTCCATTTTGTAAGACGAATCAGCAAATGCCACAGCTGCAACTAATGCATCAGAACACTCGCGGGAGGATGACAAAAATGCTCCAACGACATTCAGGCCTACTTCCAATCGGGTTATACCAAGAGATGCATCGTTAATTCCTACATCATCAATCATCGAAGATGCTCCTACATCAATCGCGAAGCATATATTGAAACAGGAAGGCAAATCATCAAGAGCATTGAGATTGACTTTCAGTAGCCTTTTCCACATAACTCTCGAAACCTGCAAATTTGGGTCGAAGGGCTTTATGTCGTCTACAACCAATCTTAGACCAAGATCAATAATCTCAATCCTCTGCCCGACCTTCAAGATTAGACCATCAAGATAATCCTTGAGGTCTTCAATTCTATTGGAAACAGTATCGAGATCTTTAGCGTTTTCTACCCTATCCAAGAAATCTACGAGAAGACTAATTTCATTGCAGTTTGGAATCTCTTCTGGAAAGGCAGTTAGAATAATTTCACAATGTGCCTCGCATACTAATTCGTCAAATATGCGAGAGTCGATAATTATTGAACCAGTATCTACTTGTTCTGAAGTGCGAATGTCCGCATAGACTTCCCTTCCTTGATAGCTCAATTTTGCTGTTGTGACAACTGTGACGGAAGGATTCACATAAGATATGCCTCGCTGGTTTCGACCTTTAATAGCTTCAAGCTCCAAGACAAGCCACGCACCTAATACAGACGGGTAGTGTATATCCTCGTAGCGAGAGATTTAGAGCCATACATAACTTCAACACGTACACTCGCTTTTCCCTTTTCATCAGACATTGGTGTAAGCTGCGATTCGATATGGCGCTCGGAGTTGGGACCAATCTCATGCTTCTCATTCGTGACCTCAGACACTCCTTCTGGCGTGATTAATGTGACGATAAGCCTGATTCCTATAACAGCACGACTTGGATTCTTCACCCTCAAATCATAAATGAATGGCCTTCCTGCAATTAGAGCATCAGGGACTTCACCTAGGTCTACAGTCATACCCATCTTTGAAGCGGCAAGTGGACGACCCTTTGGCCATCTGGCGATTTTGCTGAGCTCGAGTAAACGCGAGAGAGAGGTCTTCACGTCTCGAATCTTTAATTCGAGCTCAACAGCTGCTTCACCAATATCAAATGTGCCATCATTCGCTTCATAGTATGCGAGAACTCTGCGGTCAGATTCAATGAGATCACTTACACCCTCAAGGATTTGGAGGATAGCCTCTGGCAATTCATGTGCTTCCTGAAGAGAATAGTATCGTCCCCCTTGAACTGAATCAGCAATGCCTTTGAATGACTCCTGAACAAGCGGATTGCAGCCGCAAACGAATATGAAAACAGTTTCTCCATATCGACTCTTAAGAGACTGTACTTCTCTGCGCGGATCATGTCCCTTGGGGCATCCATCTGGGAAGTAATCATCACCTAGGGTATTGTAGGTTCTACCATGAGGCGGCGCATCACCCACAAGCAGCAACGCCTTATACGCATGTTCATCCCAAGAGAGCTTTGTCCTAGCATCGTATAATCCATCCGCGACTGCTTCAGGCGTATCCCCACCCTGTGAAGGATTGAGATTTGATATTTCTCTGTGCACATTCTTAATGCGATCTGAGAAATCGAATATACGCGTCACATAGGAATGATCCTGGGGTGGATGATCGCGATATGACACAATCGCGAATCTTATACTTAGACTCTTAGTTCGAGAAGTTATTTTGTCAACAATCTCAAATAGACTGTCTTTCACTGCACGAATGTCATCTTTCATTGAACCAGTCGTATCTACTACAAAGGCAACGTCAAGCTTAGCACGATGCATCCCGGTCCACTCCATGTGACCCTATATTATGCCACAATTAAGCCTTTGCTGACCAACCAGACGCAGGAGATTTTAGTAGCTTGAGCCGCTTGAATATCAGTAGTGGTTCAAATGAGTGAGAGCGAGCTACCATTGGATTTGGAATTCGAAGGAGAATTTGTGTTGAGTACGGTTCTACAAAGAGTTTTGGCACCTCTCATTATCGAGGATATCAAATCAAAGCTCCCTCTAGAAGGCAGAGCCGCGCTAATGCACGATGAGATGCAAATAACTCTCGGCATCAGAAGAGGAAACATCAAGCCGACGAAGGAAGTTAAGCGGGGAGACATAGCCTACATGCCGCTTGGAGACAACCTATGCATCTACGTCACCGATAAAACCACTTTTAGTCCGGTAACAATTATTGGCCGTGTCGAATCAGTGGGTGATGAATTAGATCGACTTCAGAACATCAGAAGAGGGAGCAAGACAATCCTCAAGAATAGGTAGATTCAGCACTATAGACCCTGTTGTAGGTTGCGAAGAAGAAGCTCGTTCTTGTCAGGTTCCACCTCTGTGGGATCCACTACTATGCCCGGCTCATGAGCTTCAATGACTACGTCAATACCAGATTGACTGACTTTCTTAATGCCTGAATGCG
>JAHQWZ010000356.1 GCA_029856425.1 Candidatus Thorarchaeota archaeon | reverse complement strand
CGGCGTTCGAGTCTGATAGCGGCCAGTCAGCAACTGCTTGGTCATTCGGCTCCAACATGTTCTATGTGACGATTGGCTTCCCACAGTGGGATGGCTATAGCGTCTACCAGGATCCAGTGTTTGTGAGCTATGTATCAAGAGCTGGTGCACCTGAACTGCCTGAAGGCATGTACATTGGTCCACTGATGCTTGACATCGCCACACCTACTGCGGTCGACACAGTGACAATCAGGGTTGATGTTTACTCTGAAACCGAGCCGATCTTTGGAGTTGATCTTCTATACGGAACAGACGGCGAGAACTGGTGGTCTAATCCGATGTGGAAGGATGGTGAGTACACATACGTTGGTACTATACCGCCATTCGACGACGAAACTGAGGTCTTCTACATGGTGATGGTTCACACTCAGAGTGGCGATTATCAATCACAGGTTGGCAGCTACACTGTCGGTGGCAGACAGACCACCTACCCTACAGGATTCAGTCTTGACATGGACATGCTGATGCTTCTAGGAGGAGGCGCAGTTGTCCTTGTCATGATTGGTGGTCTTGTTCGTAGGCGAAGCCGAAGTCGTACCACTTACGAGTGGTGAAACAGAGGGGGGGAGACCCCCTCTACCCTCTCTTTTTTCCAACCCGTTTCTGAAAAAGAGATATTGCTTTACGACGTAAGTGTTGGCTTGAGCTTGTTGTGGAAGAATCTGATGCCCGCCAGATGTGCCTCATATGTGCAATTGAAGACATCGTAAGATATGCCAGTGACTGGCATTGCGTTCCTAATTATCAGATAGTTCTTCTTGTCAATTCCGAAGGTCATTTCTGCCAGCCTCGCATTTGACTTGAGAAGCGTTTCATACAGCTTTGTCTTTTTAGAGAAAGAGCTCAAGTCCATGAGTCTAGTAGTGAGAGTGATCCAATGCTTGCCTGGAAATACCTCGATTTCCTTGGTTTCTGTTGGGCCATAGGGGTACAAGCTGAAGGTCTTTCTTCCATGTTCCTCATAGCTGACCTTCAGTCTCTTAAGATACTCCTTCGCAATGAACCAGGTTGTACTCATGTCTATCGACTCATCTTGGGCAGGGCTGGTCATGACTTTCTGCTATAGCAAGACCTAATGATAACTTCATTGTATAAAGCTAGTAAAAGTCTTCGCCTTCAAGAGGAAGTAGATGCAAATGCGCGAAAACACAGATTAAGAGTCGAGATTTCAGATTCTTATGTTGAAAAAACCTAATGAACAGATTGTACATGCAATATCCAATTACTAATCCCTCTGCCTCCATAGTACAAATATGACGCCGATAAGCAAGATACTCGCTCCACCACCAATTACAACTATCAGATTGTGGTCAATTATTGACTGTGACCTCTCTAGCTCATTGGATAGAGCTTCACCAGCTCTCTTCCAAGCATCAGCTATCGCAAAGAAATGTCCTGCAATCTCATTAAGCTCTTCTGTGAACTCGTTTATTGCTCCATTGAGATCATGTGAAGATTCAAAGCTTTCAGCCATTCCGAAGAATGTGTTGTATAGATTGGTGTCACGGCTAATGATATTAATCCCGCTTATGATGGACGCATTATGACTCAATGCCTCCATATGTGGGAGCGCTTCTGAAGCCTCATCTAGGAATACTTCGAGATCTATTGATGGAAGGAGGTCGGGTAACGAATCGAGGGAGCTTCTATATGCATGGTACTGCATTGTCATCATAACCTCAAGATTATGACCCAGTAGTCGCATTGCATTGGGTTTGTCGACCTCCATGTAGTGGTAACAATAATCTCGAATAGCCTCAAAGGTCATATCGAGACCCATTCCCCTGAATGCGTTTGCTCCAGTTCCCAAGTAGAAGAAGTTCTCACCCCCTTCGAAATACGAAGTACGGTTACCTAACAATCTCTGAGTGATGTAGGACGTAAGTCGCTCTTCGAAGTCCTCAACAGGTCCGGTTCCATTAGCAACTCTGAATGTGGCATAACCACAGCTCTCCCATGCATCAAGAAGCTGATCATAGCTCATGCTATAGTTCCAACGACCATCATCAGGATACCCATAGTTCTCACCTAGAAGACCAACACCAGGATCATAGACTTGGACTCTCTGAGTTGTGTCATTGTAGCCAACGATAACAATCGCATGGCCGACACCACCAGGTTGCATTGGTCCGACATAGTCGCGGATTATATCCCAGTCTTCAGCAGGGAGATAGTATGTATCAACAGAGATAGCCAATGGATATCCATTATCTATTGATTCACGCATGACTCGTTGTGGGGTTATAAGGGCTGTTTCATCGTAAT
>JAHQWZ010000023.1 GCA_029856425.1 Candidatus Thorarchaeota archaeon | reverse complement strand
CATCGGGTCATCACATATTTGTTGAGAGGGGTCAACGTGAAGCACTTGTAGTTGATAGAAGGAGGTTTGATCGCTGGTTAGCAAATCGAGCCCTTGATGCAGGCGCCAGAATCATGACAGGTTGCAAGGTGAGGCAAATAAAGTGGGATAATGGCAGGGTAATTGGTGTTCAAACAAGTGGCGATGAATCAAGTGATTTCTCATCGTTGGCTGTCATTGACGCGGAGGGTTCACGATGCCAGATTTCGAAGCAGGCGGGGTTGCCTGTAGTTCCACGCTCCAGCAAATACCCTGCGTTTCAAGTGGAGGTTTCAGGTGCAGATGTCACCGATGACGTCGTTGAGATGTATTATGGTCGTGCAACAGCACCAGGATTCTTTGCGTGGATTATCCCCCTAGGAGATGGAAGAGCTAGGGTAGGTCTTGCAGCAAGAAATCTAGCAAAAAGGAGACTAATGGCTGCCATCCAGCATCATCCAATCATGAAAGAACGGCTGAGGACGGCCTCAATACAACGCAGATTGGGAGGCATTGTGTTGGTTGGGATGCCTATAAGGAAGACCGTGAAAGACAATTTTCTGGTGGTCGGCGATGCTGCAGGAATGGTAAAGCCAACAACAGGTGGAGGAGTCATTCTAGGCGGAATAACTGCCAAAGTGGCGAGCAGGATTGTGATAGATGCCCTTTCTAATCAGGACCTGTCCAGCATAACGCTCGATAAGTATGAGGGATCATGGCGTTCGCTCCTTGCTAGAGAGCTCCGGACGATGTACCTGACTCAGAGGCTTCTTTCATCATTCTCAGACAAAGGGCTGGATTCATTGATTAGAGATGCGGGTCAATATGGACTAATTGAAACCATCAGGCAAGAGGGGGACATGGACATGCAGAGAAGAGTCATTCTTCGTCTTCTATCAAGTCCTCTAACTCTTTTTGCTGGTCTAAAAGCAGCCAGATTCATCAATCCCCTCTTCTAGGCTGTTAGAACACCTTTATGAGCGTGCTACCACTTAATTCTGCGAGCTGAGGTCCAGACGAATGGATGAGCCAATTGAAACAAATATCCTTGGAGTTTCCAAGAAGATACTCGAAAGTCACCCAGTCTGCAATCAGTGCTTGGGTCGCCAGTTTGCCTGGCTGAGTACGAATACTTCAAACAATGACAGAGGCGGTGCTATCAAATTAACCCTCTCAATGATGGCGGACCAGAATCTCAAATCTGGCAGCAAACAAGCAGGCGAGGAATTGATACGAACTCTTGCCAGCAATGGGATGTTTGACCCCGCAAAGGCTCTTGCCATTAAAAACTCGATTGAATACAAGGACCAAACCTCATGCTACCTTTGCTCGGTAGATGGAGTTTCTATCTTTGACAGAATGCAAGACATTGCAGAAAGAGTAAGAACTGCGACTGAAGCAGTAGAGTTCGAGACTTTCTTGGTTGGATGTGTTCCAGCAGCTAGCCTTGATGAGAGACAGGATGAGATACGAGGCTCTTTTGGTCTGCTTCATGCCGAGGCTTTGAAGGCTGATGTAAATAGAGAGCTTGGTAAGACTCTGCAGGACCTCCTTCATCGTTCCGTCGATTTCAAGAACCCTGACATAGTCATTGTGTATCAGATGGATGCAGATAAAATCGACGTCAATAGAAACCCCATATTCATCGAAGGAAGGTATAGAAAACTGAAACGCGGCATTCCTCAGAGCAGGTGGGATTGTGGAGCATGCAGAGGAAAAGGTTGTGATTTATGCGGCGGAACTGGGCGAAAATACCCTGACTCGATATCTGAATACATAGGAGTTCCAACGCAACAAGCAACTCAAGGAACTAGGTTCAAGGTCCATGCAGCTGGAAGAGAGGATATAGATGTCCTCATGCTTGGAGATGGGCGTCCCTTTGTTGTTGAGGTTTCTGAACCACTTGTCCGCACTCCTGATCTTGAGTCTTTGGCGAGGAACATCAACAAGGAGGCAGCAGGTATTGTAGAGGTGCATGGTTTCAAATCTGCAAACAGGATGAGAGCACAGATGATCAAGGACGAGGCATCAGAAAACGTGAAGGAATACACAGCCATCATCAGAACTGGAGAAAAGGTCAGTACAAAAGTGTTGAAGACCGCCTCCAAGGCGCTCAGCGGAATAGACATTGAACAACGCACTCCCAATAGAGTCGCTCATAGGAGAGGCGACCTGGTGAGAAAGAAACGAATCTATGAAACACGCCTCAAGAAGAAGGAGGATAACCTAGTAGAGGGCTTCTTTAAAGTACAAGGCGGGACATATGTCAAAGAACTGATTTCCGGGGATAATCATAGAACATCTCCCTCGCTGGCGGAGAAATTAGAAACCCCTTGTGATTGCCTCGAACTTGATGTAACAGCGATTTATGAACGAGACGGACCATAATCCTTAAGTGGCGACCCTAGAGGTGATGCTGGACCTCGTATGCCCAGTTGCCCTCAGGTGTGCCGAGGTACAGATTTCAGGAAGATAATGTCCCATGGTCAAGAAGAGTCATGGTTACCGTGCCAGAACAAGAAGCCTGATGAGCAAGAGGGTACGGCAACGTGGGATAAGCTCTCTTAGCAGATTGCTCGTTGATTACGAGGTAGGCCAGCGTGTAGACATAGTCATAAATCCTAGTGTTCACAAAGGCATGCCCCATCGTAGATATCAGGGTAGAACAGGAGTGGTCACTGGTAAGAGGGGCCGTGGAATCGTTGTTGACGTCAAGCTTGGTAATGCTACCAAAACGCTCATCATCCGACCAGATCACCTTCAACCAAGCAGAGGCTGATGGAAAATGCCCAAGGAAATAGTCAGTGAAGAGGAGGTCACTCTTCCAAAGGTGAAGAAACTGCTCTCACAGAGAGCCAAAGAGGGCGAGCTGTCTTTCCAGCAGAACATCACTCTAGAGCATGCCTCTGGCTTCTCAAAGATGGCACCTGCTGTCGCAGACAAACTCTTGATTCGACTTATCAAGGGCTTTAGTTTAACCAGAGCGCAGGCGGTTCAGGTAGTGAACATTGCTCCGACAACAGCGGAGGAAATGAGAACCATTTTGGATGCTAGGTCTACAGATCTTACTGATGAGCAAATCGCAGAGATTGTGGAAGTTGTGAAGAAAGTAGTGACATAGCGTCTTTCGCGGTTTCTCAATCACGCTGAAGTAACACTTTTTATCCATTCACCACAATCTTTTGCATAATGATGTGGCCACAGAGAGCCGGATGTGAAGGAAGATGGAAGGACAACAAGACAGAATGTTTGAAACGCATGCATATGTCTTGGCAGTTGTTCCGCCGAAAATGTATCTCCGCGACTCAAAATCCAAGGGTGAAACCATAGTACAGGGAATAGGAGAGTCATTCTTCACATTGTTGGAAATGGTACCACATCGTGGAGCCACCCTTCATCCTCAAGAACGGCTTTCTATCGAGAAGGATGTGCGAAGTAAGATAGATCATGTGAAACGCCGCATTTTCTTTGAGGACTTGGCCCCCGAAAGTGAGGCAGAGCTTCCTCTCGTGGTAGAGATTATTGTGACTAAGCATGAACACAGGTTTGTCCAGTTCTTCAATGAAGCAGCACCGATTACTACAAGATTGCACTCCCTTCAGCTGCTGCCTGGCATAGGCCAGACACTAATGTGGGCACTCCTAGATCAGAGGAAAAGAGAGCCGTTCAAGAGCTTTGAAGACATAGCTGCAAGAACAAAGCTGCAGAATCCCAAGAAGGTACTCACGGCTAGGATTATTGACGAGCTTAAGGAGGACGTGAAACGCTGGCTGTTTGTGAGGCCTCCCAGGCGCGATGAGGAAAAAGAACGGTCCAGGTGATGCTCCTGACCGAAGACCGCATTCGCTCTCTTCTTCGCAAGTACAACGTCAGGCCTGACAAGAATCTGGGTCAGAGCTTCCTAGTCAATCCTGCAGTGGCCAGAAAAATCGTAGATGTGGCCAATCTCGATTCGGATACAAGAGTTCTTGAGATTGGTGGAGGGCTAGGGATGTTATCTGAGAAACTAGCAGAGTATGCAGGTAGAGTCTATATCATTGAGATTGACAAGAGATTGGTCCTAGCACTTCGCGAGATACTGAACGATTTCTCTAACGTTGACATAATTCAAGGCGATGCGCTTGCAGTAGACATTCCTGAAGTTGATAGAGTGGTTTCGAATCTCCCCTACAGCATCTCTTCGCCAATCACTTTTAGACTGCTGGAGGAAGGGAAATTCCAGTTTGCTATCCTCATGTATCAAAATGAGTTTGCACAGAGACTTATTGCCGAACCTGGAAGTTTCAACTATTCAAGACTGTCTGTCGATATTCAATATTTGGCTCGAATTCAAGAGATTATGAATGTTCCAGCAACGGATTTCTACCCTACTCCTGCTGTCGACTCATTGGTCGTTAGAGTTGACCATCGTAGGGATGGGTCCTTTGCTAGGAACAAATGCATTTTCTTCTGGCTTGTCCATGGCATCTACTCATACCCGAATAAAGTCCTCAGAAAGGCGCTCAGGATATGGTTCAAGAACTTGGGCCAAAACGGAAACCTAGTCGATGAAGTCATCGAAAGAGCCTCAGGTGCTTTGGATGGTACGGAGCGGCTTCGAGGGCTAAATCAAGAATTGATCGTGATCCTAGCTGACATCCTCCTTGAATTGATAGAGGAAGGAAAGATTGCAGACCCGAGGGGGAAATCCAGTTGAAACTCGGTGACATGAAGTTCGAAATCGATGATGGTGTGTATCCGCCAGCTGAAGACACATACCTTTTGTTAGATGCCATTGAGATAGATGGCACCGATTCTTTCCTGGAAGTTGGGTGTGGAGCAGGCCTAATCTCAATGGCTGCCGCAAGAGTGGCCAAGACTGTAATTGCAATTGATTCGTCACTGGATGCTATCAAGAACACCGCTAGGAATTTTATTGCCAATTCGGTGGATGGAAGAAGCTGTGTCGTTCAATCCGATCTTCTCAGTGCACTCGCACGCGATGCGAGGTTTTCAGTCATTGCGTTCAATCCGCCATATTTACCAGAGGATGGAATCGTCACAGAGATGGACCACGTATTTGTGGGAGGTGGTTCCGGAGTGGAACTCACTGAGAGATTCATCCAACAGGCGATTCCACATCTTGAGAAGAGTGGACGTATCTATATCGTGGTTTCAACGCTGGCGGATATTGAGCGAATAACAAACTTCATGGAATCACAGAACCTCCAGGTCAATGTCATTGCAGAAGCACAGTTTTTCTTTGAAGCAATACGGATATTGAAGGGAAGATCTTGAAGTGGGCTACACGGACACCTTTTTATGAAAGCCCTATCCACAGGCGAAGGAAGCGAGAGGGATATGCATGTCTGAAAAGAAGGCTAAGAAGACTACAGCCAAGAAGACAACAAAAAAGAAGGCCGCCCCGAAGAAGACAGCCAAGAAAGATGCTCCGAAGAAGACCAAGAAGAAGGAGGAGAATACTGTCATGGAGGGTAGTCTGATATACGTGGATTACGTCGCGAGGACCAAAGATGACGGTATGATCTTCGATCTTACGCTTGAAGAAGTCGCGAAGGCAGAGAATCTCTATAGCGAAAAGGATCGATACGAGCCAATTCTTGTGGCTGTTGGCTCAAACTGGTTGCTGGAGGCCATTGAGGAAGGGTTGGTGGGCATGAAGATTGATGAAAGCAAGACAATCAATGTCCCTCCAGAACGAGGTGCGGGAGTTCGCGACCCTTCACTTGTGAAGAAGATAGCAAAGATGCGCCTTGAGAAACAGGGAGTCAAGATTCAAAAGGGTGAGAGAGTCACCGTGGGACGAGAACAGGGGGTCATAACGCAGGTTCTTGGAAGAACAGCCATTCTTGACTTTAATCCACCATTGGCTGGAAAGACCCTTGTCTTTGATGTCACAGTAAAGGGAATTGTCAGCGAACCTGATGATAAAATAATGGCCATTCTCAAGAGAAGACTCCCAGGAGTACCTCCAGATAGGTATTCAGTCACAGTAAAGGGGAAGACCATCACTATCGAGTTCCCCAAGGAGTCAAGGTATATTCAGGATTTCCAATATGCAGAAATTGGAGTCGCAATGGACGCCTTGAAGGTCATCAGTACTGCTGAAAAGGTCAAGATGACCGTGACCTATGAACGACCAGAACCCCCACCAGAAACAGATGAAACTAGTGAGTAAGACGTTTTTACACCACTTAGAAACGTTTTTAAAAAGAAATTCGGACCTCGAGTCTGTCACTAGTTCTCCTGCATTAATCTTCATACAGGGAGTTCAATGAACATGGAACAACCATCGCAGGCACCGGAACAACTGAAAACCGGAACCACAACCGTAGGCCTCATAGCTAAGGACTGTACAGTCCTGGCTAGCGACACAAGAGCCACAATGGGCTTTCTAATTGCCAATAAGACAGCTCAGAAGATTTACAAGATCACTGACCGTATTGGTGCTACCATTGCAGGTTCTGTTGCAGATGCGCAGAACATTATGGATCTTTTGAGAGCTGAGTCCAAGCTGTTTGAGATTCAGCGAGGTCGGCCAATGCGCGTCAAAGCTTTGACACGTCTATTGAGCAATATTATGTTCTCTGGACGAGGATACTACCTGTTGCAGTGTGTTGTGGGTGGTTTCGACGATGATGGCCCACAGGTCTTCTACAACGACTACATTGGCTCTGTACTTAGTGACAAGTACGTAGCTACAGGTTCAGGCTCGCCAGTAGCACTCGGTGTTCTAGAAGATGATTACAAGGATGATCTCACCAAGCAAAAGGCAATTGAGCTAGCCGTACGAGCAGTTGCAGCTGCAATCGAGAGGGATGCTGCCTCAGGCAACTCGATTCTCGTAAGCGTGATTGACAAAGATGGCTACCAAGAATTGCCCCAAGAGAAAATCCTGAAGATTTGGAAGAAATAGTGACAGTGTTTGTATGGTTCGCACCGTGCGAACGACACTGATGAAACAGTGTACCCCTTTGGGCACATGATACCTCAGGGCGCCAAAAGGGAGTATGAAGGGTCATATTTGTGAAGTGATTTTAGCATGACTTCTGAAGTCAAGACAGAACATATCGACATTCGAGAGAGTGTGAAAAAGGCACTCCCCCGATCAGCTGCAGTAACCTCCGTTGAGTTTGAAGGGCCAGAGATTGCCATATATTCCAAGGCACCAAAAATCCTCCTAGATGATGGAGATAAAATCAAAGCCCTAGCACGCAAGATGCGAAAACGTCTTGTTGTCAGGTCTGCGCCAGAAGTCAGAGCCGATCATGCTGAAGCTGAGGAAGAAATCAGGAAGCTCGTTCCCTCAGACGCAGAGATCACATCAATCGACTTCGATGTGTCAAGAGGAGAGGTCATCATTGAAGCACAGAAGCCAGGACTTGTGATAGGTAGGAGTGGTACCACTCTTCGAGAGATTACAAGGAGAACCTTCTGGAGGCCAAGCGTCATGCGGACACCTCCAATTGAGAGTAAACTCATCAAACAGATTCGATACATCGTACAGTCAGAAGCCGCCTACCGGAACAAGATTTTCAGGGACATTGGCAAAAGAATCCATCGGGAGTCATTCCTTAACAACGGTTGGATAAGACTCACGGCATTCGGAGGCTTCAAGGAGGTTGGACGGCAAAGCATGTTCTTGCAGACCTCAGAGAGTAATATCCTCCTTGAATGTGGAGTGAATGTGGGAACTCCAAGCAAAGCCTACCCACGTCTAGACATGCCAGAGTTCAATCTTGATGAACTAGATGCGGTCATAATAACTCACGCTCACCTTGACCACTGCGGGATGGTTCCGTTCTTGTTCAAGTATGGTTATAGAGGACCCGTCTACATGACGGCTCCAACCCTGAATCTTGCCACTCTCCTGCAGCTTGACTATCTTGATGTGGCTGAGAGAGAAGGCAAGCTCAGACCATATCGTGACAGAGATGTGAAAGAGGCGATACTTCATACTATCACGCTGAATTACGGAGAAGTCACAGACATTGCGCCCGATGTAAGACTCACTCTTCATAATGCAGGACACATACTCGGTTCCGCCATAGTTCATCTTCACATCGGAGATGGCCAGTACAACTTGGCATACACAGGCGACTTCAAGTTTGGTAGGACTCGCCTTCTTGAGCCAGCCACTTTCACATTCCCGCGTCTGGAAACGCTCATCGTTGAAAGCACTTACGGCCACCCAACTGATAAGATGCCTCCCAGACAGGAGGTGGAACGCAAGTTTGCCTCTATCATTAAGAGAACTGTGGAACGAGGCGGCAAGGTCCTGATACCGGTTCTTGCTGTCGGCCGTGCTCAGGAAATCATGCTGGTCCTAGAAGACCTTGTGACCAAGAAGCGAATTCCCAAGATACCAGTATATATCGAGGGAATGATTGCCCAAGCGACAGCTATTCATACCACTCACCCTGAAGCACTCAGCAAGAAGATTCGTGAGATGATCTTCCACCAAGGAATCAACCCATTCCTTAACGATATATTTGTTCAAGTGGATAGCCACGAGCAGCGTGAGGAGATAGTAGAGGGAGAGCCTTGTGTCATCATGGCCACATCTGGGATGCTGGCAGGAGGACCTAGTGTCGAGTACTTCAGACTACTCGCACCTGATGAGAAGAATACTCTATGTTTTGTGAGTTACCAAAGCCCTCAGACGCTTGGAAGCAGGATTCAGAAAGGATGGAAGGAGATTTCAATGAGAAATCGCGATGGGCAGCAGGTTATGGTTCCAGTCAACTTGGAAGTAGCCACTGTCGAGGGATTCTCTGGTCACTCTGACAGAAAACAGATTCTGAATTTCGTAAAGCGTGTCAATCCTGCTCCTGAAAGAGTTCTCACATGCCATGGTGAAGCAACAAAATGCCTGAATCTGGCATCAACTATTCATAAGGCTCTGAATATAGATACAAAAGCCCTCAATGTCACAGAGAGCATTAAACTCCGATAAACTATGAACACTAGAGCTTAACAAATGACGGAGTGACAATTACGCAGGTGTCATTGACCAAGGCGATATCAGCTTGATAGCTGCGAGTTTCCCCTCGGATTCTCTCTATTATTCGCTTCAGTTCGAGGTGCGTCTTCTCTTTTCCATCATTAAGACTGGATATGTCAAGGAGCACAATGTTCCCTTGGCGAATCTGATTAACAATGTATGGGACGTCCTCAAGAGACCCGAGACGCTTTGATCTAACGAAGATCGACTCCAATTCAGCTAGTCTTCTGCAGTCATGAGTCGGGTCGAGTTCTGTGTGGTCAATGGCTGGTGAGAAAACACCGAGTCCGGGGTATTTGGGCTTAGTATCGGTCTCAGCTGTTGTGCTGACATCTTTGCTCCTGAGTCTGGACAAGAATCGCAACTAGATTCACCTCAAGTTCTGATTGCAGGAGAGATTCATACCAAGAAAAGACCGAGTATTATACGAGCAGCGCCAAGTCGACAACTTTTATACTCCTTCTCGGTATCAATGAGTGATAGTGATGTCATCGAGGAGTCTGGAGGACACGCATATTGCGAAATTGCAGGACCAGCTCAAGGCCCTAGGTAATAGATATGCCGTAGAGATTCTGCAAGTCCTCAGTCCTAAAACTGGTGATATAATTCCAAGTCTTGGGTGGGAAGGCATAGTCGACGGCGTACTGGAATTAAAAAGGGTCCACAAACCAGAACCCAGTACAGTCGGAGGCAAGACTCAGCAAGAGGCAGACTACCAAGAGAAGCGCCAGCGTTTTGTGTCTGGTGGAACCCTCTATGAAACCATGAACAAGTTGGCCAAGGTCGGTTTTGTAAACACCATCGGTGTCAGAGGGAGGAAGAATAGGAAATTCACAATCACGCATGAAGGACGACTTGCACTTTCTGCGATAGCGGGTATGCAGGGTCCAACTGCCGTTGATACCGAGATTCAGAAGGCAGCAAAGGTTCTCCTAAAACACAAAAATTTCACAAGACTGCTTCCAGCCCAAGAGAAGTTCCTCAAGGAGGTTGGTGATGTCGATGGCAACCTTGTCATCCAGATGCCCCCGGGTTCAGGAAAGACCTTCCTCGCAATGATTGTAATTTTAATCAGGCTACAAAGAGGGGTGAAATGTCTCTACCTGACTCCATATACATCACTCAACACTCAGGTCATTGATGAGTATCGAGAGCTGTTTGAAAATCTGGGCTACTCTGTTGTGAGACATGATGGCTCCCATAAAGCTACTGACTTCGAGCTTCAAAACGCAGGACTTGTTGTGTCAGTCCTTGAGTCATCTCTCTCTGCTGTTCTGCAGGACACACCTTGGACTGACAATATTGGCCTTGCTGTTATTGATGAACTGACTGAACTAGACTCCGCAATGGTCAGAAAGGAACCCCAAAGTCTTGGTACGGATAGAAGCACGAAGCTTGATTGTCTGATCACTCAGTTGAAGGATAGGACACAGCTGCTTACCCTGTCTTCACGCTTTGGCAAAACTGGTGAGATTGCTGACTGGCTTGATGCCAAGATATTCCGTCCAAGTGTGAGGCTCACTCCAGACGAGTTCATCGTTTGCGAGGGAGATGATGGCTTTGTCATCGAGAGCAGCGATGGTACTCAACTTGGCATCTCTCGGAAAAGAGACCCTCTTGATGCAGTACTTGAACATATGGAAGATTACAAAGATAGTGCTGTGCTTATTGTTGTAGGAACACGTGATGCAGCTGAAGGGATAGCAGAGTACATGGCGCAGATGCATCCTCGACCAATCCCTGAACACACAATCTCAATGATACTTGGTCCTGAGAGGGATTTACCTGTCACATCAAGACTAAAGGAAACTCTCATTCATGGGGTTGCATTTCATCATGCAGGACTAAATGTTGAGGTTCGTGAACGTTTGGAGAGAAGTATCAAGAATGGAACAATCAAGACTGTTGTATCCACTACAGGCATCACTTCGGGAATCAGCTTTCCATTCGATTGTGTCATAATCGCTTTTGGCACGGGCATGTACTTCTTGGTGTCAAGATCAAGATACTTACAGATTGCAGGTCGAATAGGAGAGTACTATCTCTCCAAGCACGGGGGACAGGTCTATCTAGTATATGATGGCCCAACCATGCAGTTTAGAGATATCGAAACTCTCAAGGAAACGCTTCTTCATAGGCCAATAGACCCACTTCGTCCAGGAGAGCTTCATCCGGCGCTTATTTCAAGTCTAATGATGAGGGAGGCGGTCAATGGGAAACCATTCACCAAAGAAGCGTCACTATCTGGATTCCTCAAATTCGCGGAAGCAACCTTCAGAGGACATGTGAATGAGGGTTATGCAAAGAGTATGACCAATATATTCCTGAAGTTGTTTGATTGGCTTGTTGGACAGGGAGTCTTTGAGGCCAAGAATGGCAAATTCAAGATAAGCAAAGAGGCAAAAGCAGCAGTTACGTCTGGATTGAACATTCTAGAGTTCATTGCCGTCAGAGACACTTTGAAGGATATGAGGCCAGACACAGAGCAGTCCAAGTTTGTTGAGATGCTTTTGACTTTCGGCCTGCCTCAGGGAATCCGTCCAAGAGCCTTGATTCCGACAGAGATAGAACTCAGGTTAGCTGAGCTTGACCCGCCTGATGAAAGATACATAAGATTCAAGCAGCGTCGAGATGAATTCAAGAAGTTGGTGCTTCATGGCTGGCTCGACGAAATGAGTGTAGAGGAAACAATTGCACGTACTGAAGCAGCTGCCAGAGACGCCAGTGAAGGCAAACAACCAATTGGGAGTGACATAGGCGAGGGAGACCTTGAGGCACTTGTAAGAATCTCCAGCAATATTTCTTGGAGTATTAGTGAGTTTCTGCGAGCTACGAAGAGAAAGAAACTGGCACGAAGGTTTGAAACCCTCAGCTATCAACTCAAATATGGAGTTCGAAAAGATCTGGCAGGATCAGACATCTTCGCATTGCGCTTATTATTGGAAGATGGCCCAGGTAGATATCTCTCAAGAGAGGAGATTCGGACTTTATTCGATCGAGAGTATAAGTCTATCAATGATATAGTGAAAAAGGACATAGACGCTAGGAAGCCGGGTTTTGCCCGAGACCGTTTCGCCAAGAACTGTGGACTGCATGTCGATCTAGCTAAGATGGTATACAAATCCGCTATGGAGCATATCAAAGCGCAATTTGATGACGAGGACTACTAGCCTTTGCCAAAGTTCCATAATGCATCATTGACATGATGTTTTGACATAATGACCTTTCCTTCAGATGCGGCTCTTAGCTCCTCTGTGGACATCTTGGACACCCCTACAGCGAGGGGTTTGCCATGCCGTTCGTCAACGATTGCAACAACTGATCCTGATGCTATTCCATCTGCAACCTTTGTGATTCCAGGGCGCATAATGTCGGCACCATTGACAACAAACCTCACTGCGCCCATATCAACTGTCACGGTAGGGATTGAGATGACTCCACGTAGCAGGGCATGGAGTGTGGGGAGTAGCTGGCCATCGTCTTCAAAGAAGATTATTTCACCTTCATAGAGAATTATGCGCTCTCCAGTGTCGAGAATCCCTTCCTCAAGTTTCACCTTGGGGTCGAGACTTGTTGGCTGTGCACCTAGCTCGTTCTCTATGCGGTCCATGTACTCTTTTTGATCCCGCTTCTTCAATAGATGACGTTTCTTTATTCGCTCTATCTTCGGCATTTTATAGTAGGAAACCACTAGTCCTTTTCAAGGCTGCGAATTGGCCTCAATAAGGGCTTTTACTGCATAAGCTCCATCGTCATGTTTTTAAGCCATGTCCGAAAACTAGCGCTAACGTCACAGGCTTGAGGCCTCATGACGTTTCTTCTACGTTGGTGAAGCAAATGAATGCAGGTCGGCCTATGGAACTCCTACAGAACTCGATTGGAGCGCAGGTGCTCGTTGAGCTGAAAGGCAGGAAAAAGATCAAGGGTCGTCTGCGCGGCTACGACCAGCATCTGAATCTTGTATTAGAGGATGCAGAAGAAATCTCATTCGATGCCGAAACTGGTGAGCAGACAGTGACACAGGTCGCTAATGTGATCGTCAGAGGTGACAATGTGGTCATTGTATCACCGCCGCCTAAACAGGGCAAGAAGGAGTAGATGGGCATGGGAAAGGGTACACCCTCAAAAGGCAAGAAAAACAATCCACACCACATACGATGTAGAAGATGCGGTAGAAGGGCATACCATGTCAGGCATAAGAAATGCGCGGCCTGTGGTTATGGCGCATCAGCCAAACTTCGCCAATACGCTTGGGCTCATAAGAAGGTCCACGGCGTTCGGGTCCGTGGCTAAATTAGATACGGGCATGCAGGTCAGCCCAGTAGATCTTCGTATTGGCTAGTCTTGTTGCATCGTGAACTCTAGGACGCCGAAGGATTTATTACAAAGTGTTAAGTAATATTGCTTAACTTTGTTAAGCGAGTAAGCTTAACCCATGGAGGAGAGATGGTGTTTCCAACTCTACGCTACCCGACCAAGCAACAGACCCTGATCTGGCTCAGAAGGCGTCAGAAGGACCGACCGTCAGAGATTGCCAAAGACCTGAAGTTGTCAAGACCCTTTGTGAGCATGGAGCAGAAGACAGCAGAGAATCGAATAAAGAAGCTCATAGAA
>JAHQWZ010000355.1 GCA_029856425.1 Candidatus Thorarchaeota archaeon | reverse complement strand
GGCAACGCCAGAGTAATGATTAAAGGTGGCACGGTGATTAGAAAGAGGTTCGAGAGAATCACCACTGAGAAACCGACGCTCATAGTGACAGTCCTTAGACTCCACGGGTAGCGGTCTCTCCTACTCGGTAATGGTGGGATGGGACACGCATCAGTGTCTGCGCCTATACTTCCTCTGGATCCTTGACCCATTTCAGCCGCCTCATTATCACATCAAACAGGTATACTGACAGGTCAGTTGGAGGTCGGTCATCAGGAATAGGGACTTCCCATTCCTCTGCAAGCTGATGTAGGGTGTCTTTGCATTGATTGAGTTGGTCACAGGTGCCACATTCACCCTGATGAGCAAACCAAGTCTGGACGCCAATCTTGGGTGAAAAGAGAATGTATGTGTCGGTGTTATATGCCGGGCAGAACCCCACGGCAATTCCATAGCGGGTGTTGATGTGTCTGACCTTGATACGGTTTATTGATGCTGCATGGCGAAGGAGTTTATCGATTCGCGCTTCAGCAATTCTCTGAGCCTTGCTCACAAAGGGGCGTGAAACGTTCAGCTCCTTAGCAATCTCCCAAGGTCGGACCTTCTGCTTCCTTCTCAGCCAGATAAGCCCTTGCTGGGGGGTTGGATATCGGAGGTTTGTGAACGTATCAAACACCTCATGAGCATAGAGAGTTAACCTGATTACGGCAACTAATACTTAAAGATTCTCTAATATATAAATTAACCTATTTATAGCAACTTCGTTAACCCGATTATGGCTACAGCCTTTATCGGTCCACAGTGCTATATAGAATGTGAGCAGTGGACCCCAAAGAGTTCGAAAATGCCTCTTGCCGCGTGGGAATATCCGTGAATCCGATCGCAAAGTAGTCTGATTTTGATCTGCCCATGACTCCTTCTGGACCTGTGTCTCTCAATTGTGCTAGGAAGACAACAGCCTTCGCCAGAGCTTTTGCTTTTCCAATAGGTTCGCTCCCCTTTTCGTAGAGATTTGCCACTAGCTTCTGAATGAATCCGAGTCGCGCCCAAAATGCTCTGATACCGCGATGGAGTTTGAACGCCACAACATCACCTTCTGAGTTGAGGACAATGGCTCCACACGAGTGTTGAGGAAGTCCCAGGATGATGGCTTTGCGGGTGGATTGTGAGCTAACGTTCGCTGGGTATCCATTACTCCTAATTATGGGGACGATTGCTAGCCCTGGATAGACTATGGGCTCAGCTATGCTTAGCATTGACCCTCTCAGAATCTCATCCGCTATGGTCCGAATGCCTTCAGTCCCGCTCAATCATCATCACCTTTTGAGTCGTGTAATTAAATTACGTATTACGTATATCACATTTCACATATAAGTCTCTCGATTTCTCATGAACATTGGAGAGCTACCTTTTTGTGGAATGAATCGATTATGTAGTAGTAGTTAGCATACAAAGGAAGGTTCGAGGATGGTCACAGTCATTATCCTTATTCAAGTGAAACCCGGTGCTACAGAGCGTGTATGTGCTGCCGCTGAGAAAATCGAAGAAGTCCAGAAAGCATACATTGTTACTGGACCCTATGATGTCATCGCCATCGCAGAGCTACCATCGCGGGCAGGGTTTAGACGCCTCGTGGATTCGATACATGAGGCAGATGGAGTCATAAGGACTGAAAGCTGTTTGAGTATATGATACAATGGTGTCGCCCAATATTCAAGAGTCGCTCCAATGTCGAGAAAGATAATCTGGAATACAGTGGATTGAATGTCTTGCCTTCTAGGAGTGAAGGCGATGTCTTCTGATGATATCATGATTCGTCCACGACTCAGACTAGGCAGGGACGAACAAGTACACTCCTCCACAAGAGGAGATCTGCTCGTATACAATGTGGACTCCTTGACCCCATGACATAAGCTTGACCTCGTCAGCAGCCCAGTAGAACTCAGTATCATCCCATACATCTATCAGCTCCTTCCGAGCATTTGCTCTTGCTGCAAAGGAGGGATATGACGTGTCGCCAATGATGATTACTCCGTCATCTCGAAGCAGCTCACTCTGGATTCTGTTAATCACATCCAGCTTAGTCTCAAGATTGAAATGATGGAAGACATAAGCCGAAACTATTCTGTCAAACCCTGTCTTCAGTTCCGAGGGCCAGTCTGACAGAATATCAACCTTCAAAAGATGTGCAGAGGGGACCTTCTTTTTTGCCTCTTCAAGCATACTCCCAGAGAAATCGATACCCAAGATCTCGCAATCCTTTTCGAGGAATCTCTCTGCTAGATTTCCCGTTCCTATGCCCATGTCAAGTATCTTCATAGCAGGTTGTGGGTCTG
>JAHQWZ010000354.1 GCA_029856425.1 Candidatus Thorarchaeota archaeon | reverse complement strand
TGTTCCGGTATAGCACGTCGAAGAAGGGGGATTTTGCTGATTACTGGAAGGAGGAGTAGAAGTCGACTGCGTACAGCATATGGCGCAGCCCATGTCACTAAAGCACTGACCTCTTCCCTCTCAGATGCCAGAATCAATGCGATGAGGCCGCCTGCGCTGTGGCCAACCACAGATACTTGTACACATTGTTCTAGGAGTCTATCTAGACCACTGTTTGCATCAGCTACCCAGTCGTCGAACTCGATTCCATAGAGGTCTTCTGGCTTAGTCCCATAGCCTTTCAAGGCTGGCAACCAAACAGTCATACCTGTTTCTGAATGCAGGAGATGTGCGAACTCCTTCAGGTCCCAAGTTGTTCCACCCCCGCCTCCATGCAACAGAAGACAGCCCTTCTCATTGCCATCAAGAAAGAGAGGTTCCGCGCCCGGAAGGAAGTCCTTGCTCATTCTTCAGGTGCCTCCGCTCTGGATGCTCCAAGCTTATCGAAGTCTGGGTCTATGTCGATGTATCGTAGGATGAACGCGGCAATCAGGAGGAAAGGTGCAAACACCGGTCCCCACCACATCAGACCCCAAAGCTCGCTTCCAGTTAGGATAACAGACAGCTCCATGAATGCTCCCAGTAAGACAGCCGATGCCGCCTGAAACATGTTGAGCGGAACGCCAATGAACCCCGTGTATATCCCTGCTCGACTCTCCCCTGTGATTAATTCGTCAACCTGAGCAATGTCCGCCGGTACAACATAGCTCATCAGATAGTATATTGCCATACCTGCCCCTACAGGCGCAAAGAATATGATAGCAATGGTCGTATATCCAATAACGCCACCAAATCCACGAAGGAAGGGTGTCAGTGGCGTGATGATTGCGAGCATGATGAGGCCGATCATGAGTGATTTCTTTTTGCCTAGCCTTCGGATGCCCAGCAACCAGAGGTAGAAGCAGACAATTGTAGATCCAAGCATTGTCAGAGCTGGCGGCATTAGGGTTTCAATCGTATCTAGGAGTAGTACCTCCTGTATAAAGCCAACCATTTGCTGGGTCATGGCTATAAAAGTGAAAGAAAGGAATCCCACTGCAAGTGTCCAACCTACAAAGGTCCGATTCGCAACAGCAGTCTTGGTTTCCTCTATAAGGCTCCGCTTGACTGCTACGATGTCCGGCTTCTCCCTGATGACAGTCATTGATGGCAGCATGAAGAGTAGTGTAATCACGCAGAAGACAAGCAGAAGGGTCAAGCCAGTATCACTAAGCATAGCAGGGGACTCCCCCACAAAAAGAAGTGGAGTCGCGAAACCAAGGATAGCACCGCTTGAGTCCGCAGCGAAATTGAAGGTGTTCATCAGCCCTGACACCAGGGGCCTCTCATCCTCATTAGTGATCTCGGGGAGCCAGGATTGATGTGCTGTCATTGTGAAAGCGTAGAAGAATTTGAACAGACAAAGAATGACTAAGTAGTAGGTGAAAACGAGGAGCTCTAGTGATGGATCAGCAGTGTTGACGAACCAATTGGGAACGAAGAGCAAGAATCCTGAGATGACGATGCCCGGCGTACCAAGAACAACAAATGGCCTCCGTCGGCCCCATCTGGTATCTAGGCCGTCACTATAGTATCCTGTTAACCAGTGGGTCAGCCCAATGACCACATATGATGCTGATAGTGAGATACCGTTTAGAAACCAGTTCAGTTCAAATCTTGTGCCATAAACATAGAAAGCGGTCATCTGAATCATGGTTATGAGGAATGATGGCCCAAATCGCCCCATTGCGTAGCCAACCTTTTTCCATATTGGAAGCATATTCATCACATCTGGATGCTATCTCTGAATGATTAGGCGACTAATCAGTCAATCGAAATACAACCACGAGCAGGGAAGAAAGCAATAAATCATCGGCTTCATTCAGAAGTGTTATATCATAGGCATTCCAAAGATATGGGCAAATTAGTTGGCTTGAATGGAGTAGGAAGAGAGATGACTAAGCGAAGAGTAGGTCGATTCAGTTGCCGTGTCCTAATTCTGTCATTGATGTCTTTCGTTCTCATAGTTCCTGCAATAATCCCCATTTCTAACGTTGAAGCCCAGCCTAGGTCACAATGGACCTTCATGGTGTACCTAGATGCTGACAACAACTTGGACTCATTTGCTTACCAGAATGTTGACGACATGATGACAGTTGGATCCACAAGGAATGTGAACATAGTAGTCCTATGGGATAAGTATGATGATGTTGCCAATTTGTACGAAGTCAAGTCAGATGAACTAGACATCGTTCGAGGCTTTGCATTAAACGGGGAAGAGGCAAACATGGGTGATCCTGA
>JAHQWZ010000353.1 GCA_029856425.1 Candidatus Thorarchaeota archaeon | reverse complement strand
CCAAATCGGCATACCTCTAGGAACATGGGACGGCCGCCCACAGAAGGCATACCACCCCTTGTCCGATCTTCCGCTCATTAGTTTAACAATGCCCTCTGTTGAATCCAGCGGTCTGTCTAGAACATGAGCAGGCACCCAGACTGCATGGGTGATGCACCTGGGTTCTCCACAGAGGACGCAAGGAAAGAGCTCTTGGATGCTCACAACACCCTTTCGACTTGTGCATTCTGCACACTCTGACAATTCAATCCCATCCGACTTGACAATTATACCTTATAGGCGGCAGGATAAAACATCAACGGAAGTCCTTACAAACTTACTCTGGTTCAATATGGACAAAGACCTGAGTGACCCTGTTGAAGATCTTCTTGATTTCTGCTTCCACCTGTTCTGCAACATCGTGGCTGTCTTTCAGTGACATGTCAGAATCAAGTCGACAATCCAAGGAAATTGTAAGACCCATGCCATTGTCAGCCACCACAATTCCATGGCAGTCCTTAGCAGGTGTTTCGTCCTCAACCGCCTGCTTGATCCTCTCTACCATTTCCCTATTCTCATGAGTCACGTCATGAATACGGTCTTCGTCTCCAGCAACCTCTAAATGGAAAGTAACTCTTTTCAGATTTGAAATCCTCTCAGCTAGGCTTTTCTCCATATCACTTGAAATATCATGTGCCTTACCAAGAGTGAGACTAGGCTTCATCTCCAAATCTGCTGCGATGTACACACCATCTTCACGGGTATGGATTCGAATCTTATGTACACCCAGAACCTCTGGCTGCAGCCTTACCATGTCCCTTAGCCCATTATAGATATCAAAGTCTTGGAATGATGGGCTTTCTTGGAGTGAGGGTTCAACATGCACCATCACATCAACATGTTTCTCCAATTTAGTCAGAGCAAACTCCACCGAGTTGGCGATATGGTGAGCTTCATCTACAGATGTGTTCTCATCAACAGTGATGACCACATCTATGAAAGTATGAGGTCCTGATGCTCTTACCCTGGCCCTTTTGCACTCAATGACCCCGGTTATACCTTCACAAATCTCTCCGATTTCATCATAAATCCCTTCAGGAGCTTTATCAATAAGGGCATCAAAAGCACGTCGCGCCAATCTGTATGACACAATGAAGATTACAACGCACACACCCATAGCTGCCAAAGGATCCGCTATTGGAAAACCAAACCAAACAAAACCAAGACCAATCAAGACCACTGTAGAGCTTATCATGTCAGTGCTGAAGTGAAGGGCATCTGCTTCTAAGGCCTGGCTACCATGCTCTCTGGCTATCCGATAGAGCATTCTACTTCGTTCATAGTCCACTATTATACTCATGATCATGATTGCAATGCCTGCTATCGTTGGCTCAGCCCACTCCTGGAATTGAATTCGTCTAAGGGCTTCCCCAATTATCCAAATACAGGTGATCCATAGAATGATTGTTTCGACAAGCGCGGAGAAATTCTCAATTTTGCCATGTCCGAATTGATGATCGATATCTGGTTCCTTTGAGGCGCCTCGCACGGCAACGTATGTGATACCTGCGGCAACGAAGTCAAGTCCACTATGCAGCGATTCTGAGATAATTCCAATTGAGTTACTCCAGACTCCAATGACTAGCTTTGTCAATGTCAGGAACAACGCTGCAAGGACTGAGAGGGCTGCTGCTCTTTTTACTCGGTCACGCCCGTTGCTATGGCTTGTCATCTCTCCGCGTGCTTTCTCTTCTCCCTTTAAGGATTCTCATCAGTGATGGAATTTGCATTTGCTTTTCACTTCACCCGGTTCTTCTATCAGCTCGTGTATGTCTAATCTGTAAATACGCTTATAGCCCAATCCCGATTAATGCACACCAGTTACTAGGAGGCGACAATCATTCAGTGGGATCCCACATTTCTGTTTGCGACGCTAATCTCAGTCCTCGCGTTTTTCCTTCTGCTATTCATATTCTCAGGAATCAAAGTTCTGGCTGAATGGGAACGAATAGTCATTCTACGTCTTGGCAAGTATTATGGTGTCAGAGGTCCTGGCATAATATGGAAGATGCCAATCCTTGACAGGATTGGAGCGAGGATATCGCTTAGAGTGCAGACAGTTGAGGTTGAAACCGGGGAGGCAATGACCCGGGATGGAACTCCAATCGGATTGGTCGGTGAGGTTCGCTATCGTGTTGTCGACATCGAAAGGGCTTTTCTCAGCCTTGAGGACTATCAGACCACAGCTCAGCAATCGTCAAAGCATGTCATGATCGAGCAGATTGAGTCTCGTGACTACAATGAGCTCGTCACTGAGCGAGAGCGCGTAGAATCTGCTGTCACCA
>JAHQWZ010000352.1 GCA_029856425.1 Candidatus Thorarchaeota archaeon | reverse complement strand
TTATGGCATGCAAAGCAATTCACACCAAGGAAGTCATAGGTGGGAGTCCCAGTACTGTTATCCCAACCTGTGGTATGACATTCTGCACAGGATGATGCATTCCAAGCAGCCTCAGTGTAAGCCATGAAAGGCAAGTCGCCAATAAGGACGTGCGTCCCATTCCACACCGCCGCTCGGGCATGGTATGAAAGCGACCAATTCCCATGTCTGTCATTATGACATATTGCGCCAGTACAGTCAGAGGGATCAGTTCCCCAATCAGGCTGTGCCAGCAACGCTTCATGCTTATCTCTATCAGACGTACCAACCAAAGTGATTGGTATGCCGGATCCCGTTGGTCCTAGGAGAATAGCGAACCCAATCAAGCACAGGAACAGGTAGTAACCTGCGACCATCCGCTTGTTGACTTCTGGAACCTCTTTATAGTATACCATATTTGAGATTCTCCATTCTCCATGGATGTATTGTAACTTCGTACGCGTCTAGCATAAAAAGTTGTGCTTTATCGAAGCTATCATGAAGTATATTTTATTACGAATCGTAATTCATTTCGAATGGATACAGGATGTAAGGTAATTTGATTGAATAGGGACGTTCCTGCGATGGAAATCTTGTCTTCGGTTACTCGATGAAACACCTTGTCAAACCTACCGCTTGCGCCCATTGAGATTCGGCGAAGGCGATATTGAAGGGAGTCGATGGCATTCCAGATGAAAATCCTGGAATGCACTCACTCAACAGCTGGATTTGAAATCACAATCCAGGTTTGACTATAACAATTAGCTTCACGAATCTCCAGCGGTGGCATTATTAGTCAGTATCTGAGAATGAAGTTTGCAGCAGGGAGGCGAAGTGAAGAAGCTCACACCCATGCAAAGGCAATACCTTGAACTCAAGAAGCAGTACCCAGACTGCATATTGCTTTTCAGGCTAGGCGACTTCTATGAGATGTTCAATGAAGATGCAAAGGTGGCAAGCAGAGACCTCGATATTGTTCTGACCTCTAGGGGAGAGGGCGTCGCAAAATGGCCTATGTGTGGGGTTCCTCATCATGCTGTTGATGGTTATGTCGCGAAACTCCTGGCATCAGGTCACACAGTTGCTATTGCCAATCAAGTAGAGGATGCATCTCAAGCAAAGGGCCTAGTGAAGAGAGACGTTGTCAGGGTCGTCACTCCGGGAACTGTGCTCGAAACCGGTATACTAGAAGATGCAACCAACAACTACTTGCTGGCTATCATTGAAGACTCAGAAACTGTAGGCATGGCTGCAGTTGATGTATCCACTGGGGATTTCATTGCCACAGAGTTTGAAGGAACATACCTGAGTGAGAGCACACTCAATGAACTTGGCAGAATAAAGCCCAGTGAGATACTTCTTCCCGATTCTACTTCAAAGGATCAGACGATAAGGGCTTCATTTGAAGAGATAGGAGCACGCTTGACATTTCGCAACGATATGGACTTCTCGGCAAGACATGCCGAACAAAGACTCACGAATCAATTTGGCGTCACTACAGTTGATGGCTATGGATTGGGTGACAATGAGGTTGCTCTTGGTGCCGCAGGAGCGGTTATGGCGTATCTCCAGGATGTGCATAAGGCAAATGCTGTGACACTGACAGGAGTCCGAACCTATACGATTGATTCTCACATGGTAGTGGACAGTACCACGCAGAGAAACTTGGAACTCATCCGCAATGCTAGAGATGGAACTTCACGTGGGACTCTCCTAAGTGTCTTATCCAAGACGGTCACACCTATGGGCAAGCGGAAACTGAAACAGTGGATTCTACAGCCGCTCACAGATATCCCTTTGATAGAGAGAAGACTTGATGCGGTTGATGAGTTGGCCAGGGCTGCTCTCACTCGAAAGGCGGTTTCTGACAACCTCAGGAATCTAGGAGACCTCGAGAGAATTACCAGCAGGATTGTGTTTGGTGTTTCAGGTGCAAGAGACCTTCTTGGACTGAGAATTGCTCTCGAGAAATTGCCCCAGATTCGCAAGACGCTAGAAGAGTGCAGAGCGGAGTTGCTCAAATCATCTGCCAAGTCCATTGACCTTCTGATGAAACTAGCAAAGACCCTAAAGGCAGCAATTGTTAACGACCCACCAGTGAGTGTCCGTGATGGAGGCATGATCCGAGAGGGCTTTGACGAAGAGCTTGATGGATTGAAAGGGGCAATATCTTCTGACAAGAAGTGGATCGCATCATTGCAGGCAAGAGAGAAACGACGAACTGGCATCAAGTCGCTGAAGGTTGGATACAACAAGGTGTTTGGATATTATATCGAGGTTTCCAAGTCCAATCTGAGCCTTGTTCCAGATGATTATGATAGGAAGC